>JBCCVY010000005.1:0-28515 GCA_039194725.1 Pseudomonadota bacterium | reverse complement strand
TCGCGCACCGGCTGCAGGCCGGCCAGGGCTTCCAGCGTCGTCGATGGCCGGTTGCACTCGTCCGCTTCGATGGTCACCTCGTGGGTGGTGACCTCACCGGTCTCCTTGTCCTTCATGCCCATGGTGGTGGTAATCGCGATGATTTCGTCGGCAAACTTGCCGGCTGCCTGCGCATCTGCGGTGCGTTGCTGGCTGGCCAGGGCATATTCGTCCTGCGTTTCACGGGACACGCCATAGCGTTCTGCGACAATGTCGGCGGTATCGATCATCGCCATATAGATCTCGGGCTTGTTTTCCTCAAGCCAGGGTTCGCGCGCGGCGCCCTGCGAGGCGGCATCCTGCACCAGCGAAATCGACTCCAGCCCGCCGGCCAGAACCGCAGGCGTCGCTTCCTCGGTGATCCGGTGCGCCGCCAGCGCCAGCGCCTGCAGACCGGAAGAGCAGAACCGGTTGATGGTCATGCCGCACGCGGTCACCGGCAGCCCTGCCCGTATCGCGATCTGGCGGGCGATGTTTGAGCCCGTGGCGGCTTCTGGAAATCCGCATCCCATGATGCAGTCTTCGACGATGTCCGGATCAACACCGGCCCGGGCGACGGCAACCGCCGCCGCGGCGCCGCCCATGGTGGCACCATGGGTCATGTTGAACGAGCCGCGAAACGCCTTGCCGATGGCCGTCCGGGCAGTGGACACAATGACCGCTTCACGCATCACGAGGTTTCCTTCTTGTTCAGGCTGTCAAACGTGGCACCGTTGTCAACGAGATCAACCAGCAACTGCGCCGGCTTCCAGAACCAGGGGTCTTCCGTTTCAAACTTGCGGATTGAGGCCAGTATCTTGTCGGGACCCAGCATGTCGGCGTATTTCATTGGCCCGCCGCGCCAGCGCGGGTGGCCATAGCCGAACAGTTGCACCATATCGATGTCCACCGGTCGCAGCGCAATGCCTTCTTCCAGAACCTTGGCACCTTCATTGATCATGGCCGCCATATAGCGTTCCATGATCTCGTCTGCAGTGAAGTTGCGCGCATTGATGCCCTTGTCGCGCCGCACGTCTTCAATGATCCTGAGCGTTTCCGGCTCGTGCTCGCCCTTTCGCGCCCCGTCCGGATACGTGTAGATACCACGCCCAGTCTTCTGTCCGTAATGGCCCTGCTCGCAGATCCGGTCCATCCAGTCGGAGGCATAGCGTTCGTTGGGGTCGCGCGTGGCTGCTTTCCTCTTGCGGGTCGCCCAGCCGATATCCAGGCCGGCCAGATCCGACATGGAAAACGGTCCCATGGGATAGCCGAAGCCGACCACCGCCTCATCGACCTCATAGGGAGAGGCACCGTCTTCAACCAGCATCTGGGCCAGGCGCAGATACTTGCCCATCACCCGGTTGCCGATGAAGCCGTCACACACACCCGACCGGATGCCCACTTTCCTGGACCTTTTGGCCACTGCAAACGCTGTTGCCACGACATCCGGGTCGGTTTTTTCAGCCACCACGATTTCAAGCAGCCGCATGATGTTGGCCGGCGAGAAGAAGTGCATGCCGATGACGTCTTGCGGCCGTTCGGTCATCGCCGCGATTTCATTGATGTCCAGGTACGAGGTGTTGGAGGCCAGCACACAGCCGGGCTTGCAGATCTTGTCCAGCTGGCCAAACACATCCTTCTTGACGTCCATGCTTTCAAACACCGCTTCGATGACCAGCTCGACACTGGCCAGCGCATTCATGCTTGTGGTGCCGTGAAACTGCTCGGCGAGCATCTTGTCCCTCTGTTCGGCGGAAATCTTGCCGCGCGCCACGCCGCCTTCAAGCGTTTTCTCGACCCTTGCCTTGCCGGCAGCCACGGCGTCATCATCACGCTCCACCATGGTTACGCGGTAACCGGCGGTCAGCAGGGCGATACTGATGCCGGACCCCATCGTACCCCCGCCGATAACACCGACATTGCTGACATCGCGCGGTTTTCCGGTTTCCAGCTCCGGCACCTTGGCCACAGCCCGTTCGCCGAAAAATGCATGGATCAAGGCTTCGCGCTGGTCTGACGCCATCAGTTTGTCGAACAGCTGGCGCTCCTTCTTGAGACCAGCGTCAAAGGTCTTGGCGGTCACGGCAGCCTCAATGGCGTCAACACACACCAGCGGCGACATTTGCCCGCGCGCCTTTTTCTCAGCCGCGGCCCTGAGCCCGTCGAACAGACCGTCCTGTTCGCGCGCCGCATCGAGCTTGTCGTTCAGGTCACGCGTCGGGCGCGGTCCCATGTCATTGCCGATGATCAGCCCGGCAAACGCCAGACCGGCTGCCGTCGGATCGGTTTCATTGGACACTTCATCGACCAGCCCCAGTTCAAGAGCTTCGTTCGCCCCGACATGCCGGCCTGACGTGATCAGTCCGGCGGCCGCTTCGACACCGGCCAGCCGCGGTGTCCGCTGGGTGCCTCCGGCACCGGGCAGAATACCCAGATTGACTTCAGGCAGGCCCACTTTGGCAGAACCTACGGCCACCCGGTAATGACATCCCAGCGCCACTTCGAATCCGCCGCCGAGGGCCGTGCCGTGAATGGCAGCGACAACCGGCTTTGGGCAGGCCTCGATCTGGTTGACCACTCCCGGCAAGCCCGGCTCCGCCAGGGGTTTGCCAAACTCCTTGATGTCGGCACCGGCAAAGAATGTGCGCCCTGCCCCGACAATCACTGCAGCCTTGGCCTTGTTGTCGCCCTCAAACCGCACGATGGCCTTGCTTAACCCTTCGCGAACCGGTTGCGAAAGAGCATTGACCGGCGGATTGTCCACCGTGATCAGGGCTATAGCACCGTCAAGCGAATAGGAAATCGGTGAAGACATGAAAACTCCTTGAGGAAACAAACCTGCATTCGACGGCTCAGTGCGTCGCATAATGATGATTGTTGATCGGCCCTGACCCCAGGGTCAGGGCTCACTAATTTTATCAATTCTGCGGGAGGATATTTTGCTTCTGGCAAGGCGAAAGGGCGCAGGAAACCTGACGGTTTTCAAGGCCTTTCAACGCAGTCAGGGGCAAAATAGACCCCGCCCTTCGGGTTTGAAGGAAAACACCCGCCTGACGGCGAAAAATGCTCGACCAGGCAGAAAGCATTGCCTTGCGCTGTTTCACCGTCATTCGAATGTTTTCCTTCAAACAGAATTGTATAACACTAGTGAGCCCTGACCCTAGTCAGACCACAAAGCGCTGGCAATCGTTTCCGACCGGCATGATCCTTCACAATGCGGAAACCCGATATGCCGTTTCAACAACACAGCCTGTCGCAGGACGGTCTCGACTAACATGCAACTGATGGAGTAGCGTGGCTGCGACTAGGATTTCAGGGAGACTACCGATGCAGTACCACGCACCGGCCACTGTAAAAGATGCCGTAAAGCTGCTCGCGGCCAGCAAGGGAAGCACCCAGGTTCTTGCCGGCGGCACCGACCTGCTGGTTCGCATGCGGTCGGGCTTTTCCGAGCCCGACAACATCATCGACATCAAGCGCATATCGCCCATGTGCAAGATCGCCCGCGACGGCAAGGGCTTCGCCATCGGCGCTGCTGTATCGTCGGCGGAGATGAGCGAAAACCCGGCACTTGCCAAAGCCTGGCCGGGTGTGGTTGAGGCAGCGGCGCTGATCGGATCCACGCAGATCCAGGGCCGCGCCACAATCGCCGGCAATCTGTGCAATGCCTCACCAGCTGCCGACAGTGTCCCGGCCATGGTTGCTGCCGGCGCCAAGGCGCTGATCCGCGGCCCGAAAGGCAAACGCCAGGTCGCCGTTGAAAAGATCTGCAAGGGCCCTGGCAAGACAGTCCTGAAAAAGGGCGAACTCGTCGAGGCTATTCTGTTGCCGGCAAAGCCGGCCCGAACCGGCGATGCCTATCTGCGCTTCATACCGCGCACCGAAATGGATATCGCCGTCGCCGGCGCCGGCGTTTGCCTGACACTGGATGCCAAGGGAGTGTGCACGGCCGCACGCGTATCGCTTGGCGCCATTGCGCCGACCGTTCTGCTGGTCAACAAGGCAGCCCAGGCCCTGGTTGGCACCAAAGTAGACGACGACGCACTGGATGCGCTGGCCAAAGCATGTTCAGCCGCAGCCCGGCCGATTGACGACAAGCGCGGAACCAAGGAGTTCCGCATCCACATCGCCGGCGTATTGGCCCGGCGTGCCGCCATCATTGCGCGCGATCGCGCACTCGGAAAATCCTGAGGTAAAGACAGATGTTCCAAATCCAGATTTCAACGTCCATCAACGGCGATGATACGGAATTCTCCTGCGAGCCGGACGAGACCTTGCTTGATGTTCTGCGCGACCGCCTTGGCATGACCGGCTCCAAGGAAGGCTGCGGTACCGGCGATTGCGGCGCCTGTTCGGTGGTCGTTGACGGCAGACTCGTATGTGCCTGCCTGATGCTTGGTGCAGAAGCACAAGGCAGGGAGATCGAAACCATTGAAGGCATGGCCGACGGCACCGAGCTGCATCCCTTGCAGCAGAAGTTCCTGGACCATGCGGCACTGCAATGCGGGGTCTGTACTCCCGGCTTCCTAGTCGCAGCCAAATCGCTACTGGAACGCAACGACAATCCGACCGAAGAGGAGGTCCGCTACTGGCTGGCCGGAAACCTGTGCCGCTGCACCGGATATGACAAAATCGTGCGCGCCGTTCTCGACACCGCCAAGGATATGAGAAAACCGGCGAAAGCCAAGAAACCTGCTGCGAGAAAGAGGGTAAAGGCATGAATTTTCAACCTGGCAAAGACACCCTGAAACGCGAATTCAAGACCGTCGGCACCCGTACGCCGCGTCCTGACGGCCTCGACAAGATTACCGGCCGCGCCCAGTTCGGCGCCGATATGACGGCACCCGGCATGCTCTGGGGGCTGATACTGCGCAGTCCGCATGCCCATGCCCGCATCAAGAGCATCGACACCTCGAAGGCAGAAGCCGTCAACGGTGTTCACGCCGTGGTCACGTCAGCCGATTTCGGCCCTTGCCCGGACGATGTCCTTGATGTCCGCGAGAACGTCATGGCCCGCGGAAAGGCCCTGTATGACGGTCATGCGGTTGCTGCCGTGGCTGCCACCAGCCGCGCTGCCGCCAAGCAGGCACTGAAGCTGATCAAGGTCGATTATCAGGTGTTGCCGCATGTGACCGACGTGGACGAAGCCATGAAGCCGTCTGCGCCGATCATCAACAGCAAGCTGTTCACCAAGGGCCTGGAAAAGACACCGAGAAAGCCGTCCAACGTGGCGGAACGTTTCGAGTTTGGCCATGGCGATGTGGAAGCGGGCTTTGAACAGGCCGATCTCGTTGTCGAGCGCACCTTCAAGACCGAGGCCACCCACCAGGGCTACATCGAACCCCATGCCTGCCTGGCTAGCATGGGCACAGACGGCAAGGGCGACATCTGGTGCTGTACGCAAGGTCACTTCATGGTGCGCCAGGTGTGCTCGGCGCTGCTCGGCATGGATGCATCGGCCCTGCGGGTGACCGCATCAGAAATCGGCGGCGGCTTCGGCGGCAAGACCACGGTGTTCATTGAGCCGGTGGCGCTGGCCTTGTCGCTCAAAGCCAACCGGCCTGTGAAGGTTGTGATGTCACGCGCTGAGGTGCTGCGTGCCAGCGGGCCGACGTCATCAACATCCATCGATGTCAAGATCGGCATGAAGAAGGACGGCACCATAACCGCGGGCGACGCCACGCTGCGCTATCAAGGTGGCGCGTTTCCCGGTTCGGCTGTTCCTTACGGTGCCATGGCTGCATTCGCCTGCTATGACCTGAAGGCCGTGCGCGCGGTCGGCTACGACGTCATCGCCAACCGGCCCAAACAGGCCGCCTACAGGGCGCCGGGTGCGCCCATGGCCGCTTACGCCGTTGAAAGCGTGGTCGACGAACTGTGCCGGGAACTGAAGCTGGATCCGCTCGAGGTGCGCCTGAAGAATGCGTCTTCCGATGGTTCCAAGGCTTCCTACGGGCCGAATTTTGATGTGATCGGCCTGCGCGCCACACTGGAAGCGGCAAAAACCCATCCCCACTACAGGGCCAAGCTGGGCCGCAATCAGGGCCGCGGCGTGGCCTGTGGTTTCTGGTTCAACTTCGGCGGCGAGACGTCCGTGTCGCTCAATGTCAGTGCGGACGGCACCGTCGGCTTGTCCGTCGGCACGCCCGACATTGGCGGATCTCGCGCCTCCATCGGCAACATGGCCGCAGAAGAGCTCGGCATTCCGCATGACAAGGTCCGCTGCATCATCGCCGACACCGCCTCGCTGGGATACAATGATGTGACCGACGGCAGCCGCGTCACCTTCGCATCCGGCCTTGCCGCCATCAATGCCGCGCGTGATGCGATCGGCAAGATGTGTGAACGTGCCGCGGGCCTCTGGGGCATACCGGTTGACGCTGTCACCTGGGAAGACGGCGCCGCGCGCCCGTCCAGCCCCAATGCCGGCAAGCATGAACCATTGACGCTGGCGGACATCGCCGCCCAGGCAGGCGCAACAGGCGGACCGATTTCCGGTCACTGTGAAATCAATGCCGAAGGTGCCGGCGTCAGCTTTGCCACCCATCTGGTCGACACCGAGGTCGACCCGGACACCGGTCATGTGAAGGTTCTGCGCTACACGGTGTTCCAGGATGCCGGCAAGGCGATACATCCTTCTTATGTGGAAGGCCAGTTCCAGGGTGGTGCCGTACAGGGCATCGGCTGGGCGCTCAACGAGGAATACATCTATGGCGAAGACGGCCGGCTGCAGAACCCCGGCTTCCTGGACTATCGCATTCCGGTGGCGTCCGACCTGCCGATGATCGATGCGGTCATCGTTGAAGTTCCCAACCCCGGCCACCCTTACGGTGTGCGCGGCGTCGGCGAAACCTCGATCGTTCCGCCACTGGCAGCCATTTCCAACTCGGTTTCAGGCGCTGCCGGTGTCCGCATGACCGAATTGCCCATGTCGCCGCCGCGGGTGCTGAAGGCGCTCGGCCGGATCTAGAGAGAAAAGCCTATGGTCAAGGTTCAGGTTTGGGGGTCGCTCAAGCCAGCTCTTGAAGGGGCAGACGAGATAGAACTGGAAGCTGCCAGCATCCGCGAGGTGCTGGACCAGCTTTCGGACAGATTTCCGGCCATGAAACAGGCCATCACGCGCGGTGTTTCAGTGTCGGTGGACGGACGCATGTATGCCAACGCGATAATGGTGCCGCTGAAACCTGACTCGGAGGTGTTTGTGCTGCCAAAGCTGGTTGGAGGTTAAACGTGTCTGCCGCTTCGGAAATCATCATCCCGGCGATTGCCGAGGACGGGTCGCTGTTTCCCATCGAGAAGATGGAAGCCCATCGTACCGATCAACAGCATCTCGCCATCTCGGTGTTCGTGTTTTCAGGCAGCAAGCTGCTGATCCAGCAACGCTCAGCGTCCAAGTATCATTGCCCGGGCAAATGGGCCAACACCTGTTGTTCGCATCCGCACTGGGGTGAAACTGTCGAGCATGCCGCCACCCGCCGCATCGGCGAGGAACTCGGCATCGCCGTGCCGCTGAACAAGACCAGTGTGTTTGAGTATCGCGCTGATGTCGGCGCCGGGCTGATCGAGAACGAGCGTGTGCACGTGTTTGCCGGCCATGCAGACGAGGCCACATTGGCGCTCAATCTCAACGCTGAAGAGGTCAGCGCAACCAGATGGGTGGAAGTGTCGGAACTTTCAGCGCTGCTGGCACAGCAGCCGGACGATATATGTCCCTGGTTTGCCATCTACATCAGCAATTGGGACGAGTTGAAGCTAGGTCGTTAGAACGCTCGTGCTGCCATGCCGAGCAGGTTTGCCGCGTATTCGGGTAAATGCAGTGCTGTCAAGCTTCTACACAGGCATGAAGGCTGCACGGATCGACCGAAATCAGGCCCTTGACCGGCCAGTGGGCGTCTGACTTGTAGATAACCGTTACGTTGGAACCTGCGCTGTGTGCCGACGTGCTGTTGGCGATCGAAGCAGCCGCGACGGTCGCCGTCACGCTTGTCGCGGCGATCAGTCCGGCAATCAGCACTTTCGAAAAATTGGTCATCACTCCTGCCTCCGGATACTCGTGAGGGTGTTCTGGCTGTTCGTTTGTGAACACACCATGCCTGCTCGGCATCCGGAGCGATGTGCAATTGATCACATCGTGATTTTTTGATTGTTAATCAGAAGGTTAAAGCAGACCGAGAGGTCAGACCGCAGACCCGGCGGCCTCAGTCCTGCTCTAGATCGCCAAGTATTCGTGCCGCAGTTCCTTGTTGTCCAGCACCTCTTGGGCAGTGCCGTCATAGACAACCGTACCGGTGTCAAGAATAACGGCGCGATCGGCAAGGTTGAGTGCCGCGATGGCATTCTGCTCGACAATCACGGTGGTAATGCCCTGTTCGCGGATCAGGTGCAGGGTCTTTTCAATTTCCTGCACGATGACCGGCGCCAACCCCTCATAGGGTTCATCAAGCAGAAGCAGTTTCAGGTCGCGCGCCAGCGCCCGCCCGATGGCCAGCATCTGCTGCTCTCCGCCCGACAGCGTTGTGCCTTCCTGCCTGCGGCGTTCGCCCAAACGCGGGAACAGATCGTAGATGCGCTCTATCGACCACCCAATCGGCTTTTCGATCTGGGCTAGCTTGATGTTCTCCTCAACGGTGAGGCCTTGGATGATGCGCCGGTCCTCCGGCACCAGCCCAACGCCGGACTGGGCCGCCTCGTGTGACCGCATCATATGCAGCGGCTGATGGTCCAGCCAGACCTCGCCATGGGTGAGCACGGGATTGTCGAGCCGCGCAATGGCGCGCAGTGTCGACGTCTTGCCGGCGCCGTTGCGCCCCAGCAGGGCCAGAATTTCGCCCTCGTGCACGTTCAGGCTGACATTCTGCACGATATAGCTTTCACCGTAATAGGCCTGGATTTCATGGGCCGCGAAATAGACCGGCGCGTGTGACGCGATATTCGGGTTTTGCTGGGTGGCCTGCGTCATTCGTGTGCGCCTCCAAGATAGGCTTCCTGAACTTTCGGATTGCCTTTGATCTTCGACGGCACGTCCTCGACAATCGGCGTGCCTTGTGCCAGCACCGTGATCTTGTTGGCGAGTGAAAACACGACGTGCATGTCGTGCTCAATGATCACCATGGTAATGCCGCGTTTTTCTTCAATTTCCTTGAGCAGCTCGATGGTGTTGTTGGTGTCCGCACGCGCCATGCCCGCTGTCGGTTCATCGAGCAGGAGGAGTTTCGGATCCTGGGCCAGGCACATGGCCATTTCCAGCCGGCGCTTGTCACCGCGCGACATGGACGCCGCAACATGATCACGCTTGTCAGCCATGTTCACGTCTTCCAGCATCTGCTCAACCTTTTCGTGAATGTCCTTTTCGCCCTTGATGCTGGTCAGCGGATTGAGCTGAAACGCTCCGTCGCGCTTGGCAAAACAGGCGATCATGACGTTTTCGAACACCGAAAGCGTGGAAAATATCTCCGGCGTCTGAAACACCCGGCTGATCCCGAGCTGGTTGATCTGGTGCGGCTTGAGACCCAGGATGGACTTGCCCTCAAAGGTCACCGAGCCGGTATCAGGCTCCAGCTTGCCGACCAGGCAGTTCAACAATGTGGACTTGCCGGCACCGTTCGGGCCGATAATGGCGTGAACCGTCCCTTCTTCAACGCTGAGATTGACATCACCCAGGGCCTGCAGTCCGCCAAACCGCTTGTTGATGTCCTTGATTTCAAGAATTCCCATTGATTTCAGGCCTCATTCAGCGGGTTTCGGGTTCGCAACCGGTTCGGCCTGGGTGCGCTTCTTGCCGGTGAACTTGTTCCAGAGGCGCTGGCCTCCATCAACCAGTCCGCCTGGCAGGAATATCACGATCAGCATGAACATCAGGCCCAGAGTGAGGTGCCAGCCCTTGCCCACGAACGGGTGGATGATCGTCACCAGGAAGTTGTCGATGCTTTCCGGCATGAACGAGAACCAGCTATGCAACACGGTGTCGTTGATCTTGGAGAAGATGTTCTCGAAATACTTGATGAACGCGGCGCCGAGGATCGGCCCCAGCAGGGTGCCGGCTCCCCCCAAAATGGTCATCAGCACAACTTCACCTGAAGCTGTCCACTGCATGCGCTCCGCCCCGGCGAGCGGATCGGTCACAGCAAGCAAGCCGCCGGCCAGGCCGGCGTACATGCCTGATATCACGAAGGCCGCGAGCGTGTAGGGGCGGGAATTGAGGCCGGTATAGTTCAACCGCGTCTGGTTGGTCTTGATGGCCCGCAACATCAGGCCGAACGGTGAGCGGAATATGCGCATGGCAATATAGAAGGCAACGATCATGAAGAACGCGCACACATAAAAGCCGGCGTTGAACTGGAAGGCCCACGCACCCAGCTCAAGCGTCTTCGTAGTGTTCATCTCAAGCCCGAACAGGTGGGTGAAATCCGGACCGTCGCCTTTCAGGATCTGCGGATCGTCGGCATAGACCTGCAGGCCGGTTTCACCGTTTGTCAGGTTGAAATTGGGATTCGACAGCACCGAATAGGCCATCGCAAAGCTCATCTGGGCAAACGCCAGTGTCAGGATAGAGAAGTAGATGCCTGATCTGCGCAGGCATATGTAGCCGATGGCCAGCGAAAACACTCCAGCGACAAGAACCGACAATATGATGGCCGGGACGATGTTGAAGCTGAGCAGCTTGAACATCCAGACGGCCGCATAGGAGCCCACGCCGAGGAATGCCGCGTGGCCGAATGACAGGTAACCGGTCAGGCCGAACAGGATGTTGAACCCGATGGCAAAGATGCCGAAGATCACGAACCGCTGCATCAGGTCAGGGTAGCCGGCGTTGAACTGTGCCAATGCGGATTCGGTCGGAAACGGGTTCAGCAGGAATGGCGCCAGCAGCGTGATGGCAACCACGAACAAGAACAGTGTTGTATCTCTTTTATCAAGTCCGAACATTGCCTTACTCCTCCATCACGCCTTTGCGCCCCATGAGACCGCGTGGACGGGCAAGCAGGATGACGATTGCGACAAGATAAATGATAATCTGATTGATGCCGGGGATCGTGGTTGTCGCCCAGGTCGTGGAGGCGAAGCTCTCCAGAATGCCCAACACGAAACCTGCCAGCACCGCGCCTGGCAGCGAGCCCATGCCGCCGACAACAACAACCACGAAACTGAGAACCAGGAAGTCCATGCCCCAGTGATAGTTCGGCGGATTGATCGGGGCATACATGACCCCGGCAAGCCCCGCCACTGCGGCAGCTATGCCGAACATCACCGTAAAGCGACGATCAATGTTGATGCCTAGAATTCCGACAGTCTCTCGATCAGCCATGCCGGCACGGACAACCATGCCAAAAGTGGTGAACTGAAGGAACGCAAACACACCGGAAATGACGATCGCGGCAAAAATGAAGTAGACGATCCGCCACGCCGGATAAGGCAGGCTCATGCCCAGCCACGCGCCCATATTCCACACTCCCGCAAGCGCGTCGGGAGCCGGCGTCTGGATCGGGTTGGCACCGAAAAACGCTTTCACGATCTCCTGCAGGACAATCGCCAGGCCGAACGTCACGAGGATCTGGTCTGCATGCGGTCGCTTGTAGAAATGACGGATCAGCCCCCGTTCCATCACATACCCGATCATCAGCATTATCGGAATGGCGGCCAGTATGGCCAGCGGCACGGACCAGTTGATGATCGCCTGGCCGGCTGCCTCTCCAAACCATGACTCCACATACGGCGTTTGAACCTGTAGCGGATTGCCCAGGAAGTCCTTCTTTTCAGGATCGACAGTCACAACCGACAGGTTCAGCACCCGCTGCAAGGTAACTGCAACAAAGGCGCCGATCATGAACAGCGCACCATGGGCGAAGTTGACGACGCCCAGCGTTCCAAAGATAAGCGTGAGACCCAAGGCTATCAGCGCATAGGCACTGCCCTTGTCTAAGCCATTCAGGACTTGCAGAAGAATTGCGTCCATTTTCCCGGCACCACTTGAATATAAAAAATGAAATTGCCCACCAGCTGCTGCATATCAGCATCAAATGCACACCGGTTCAATCGAACCGGTGTGCGGATTGTGAAAATTCGAACGCTCAGGCGCCCGGATTGCACTTGCCGAGCGTGGCTTCGTCGCCACCGAACATCGGATGGTTCGGCGGATACGTGACATTGGCGACCGGGGTAATCTCCACGATTTCCAGCGTGTCGAACTTCGTGGTCGGATTCTGTGCACCGCGCACCACCAGAACGTCCTTGAAGCACTGGTGATCTTCCTTGCGGTAGGTCGTTGGCCCGTTGCCGAGACCGTCGAACTCGAAGCCTTCCAGGGCTTCGACCACCCCGCATGGGTTGAACGTGCCGGCGCGCTCGCAGGCATCAGCATAAAGCAGAACCTGTGCATAGCAGGTCTGGGCCGAGTTCGAAGGCGGACGGCCGTACTTCTCGCCGAAGGACTTAACGAACGTCTTGGAGCCTTCATTGTCCAGCTGCCAGTTGTAGTTCATAGAACCCAGCACGCCTTTGATGTTTTCTCCGGCACCTGCCGCCATCAGCTCAGAGTAGAGCGGAACGACGATCTTGAAGTCTTTGCCGTTCACCGCCTTGTCGAGCAGGCCGAACTGGATCGCATTGGTCAGCGAGTTGACCATGTTGCCGCCGTAATGGTTCAGCACCAGCACGTCTGCACCAGCATTGATCACCGGAGCGATATAGGACGAGAAGTCAGTTGATGCGAGCGGGGTCTTGACCGTGTTGACGGTCTCCCAGCCCAGAGCTTCGGTTGACGCCTTGATCGACTCTTCCTGGGTCCAGCCCCAGTTGTAGTCAGCGGTCAGGTGATAGGCGCGGCGATCCTTGCCCATTTCCTTGGCCAGCACAGGCGCCAGGGCGGCACCGGACATGTAGGCGTTGAAGAAATGCCGGAAGCCGTTTGCTTTGCGGTCCTTGCCGGTGGTGTCGTTGGCATGGGTCAAACCGGCCATGAAGATGACACCGGCTTCCTGGCAAAGCCCCTGAACGGCCACGGCCACGCCCGAGGACGAGCCGCCATTGATCATGATGGCACCGTCCTTCTCGATCATCGATTTGGCGGATGCGCGTGCTGCATCGGACTTGGTCTGGGTGTCGCCAGTGACGAAAGTCACTTTCTTGCCGAGGATGCCGTTGCCCTTGAGCGCCTTCGAGGTGAAGGTGGTCAGGCAGCCGCCGTCACCTTCACCGTTGAGGTGTTCGACAGCAAGCTTCTGCGCCAGCAATTCGTCATTGCCTTCGTCAGCGTACGGTCCGGTCTGCGGCACGTTGAAACCAAGCGTGACAGTCCCGCCTTTGGGTTCGTTGGTGTAGGAATACGCTGGACGCGTCAGGATTGTTGGCATGGCAAGGCCGGCACCAACTGCTGCACCGGATTTGATCAAACCACGGCGCGTAAATTCAAATTTCGACATTCAGTCCTCCCGTTAGGAATTTCGGCAAGATTGCTTCCCTTACCGTTCAGGCCAAAGTTTAGCCTTCTACAACCAACAGTAGATTGGCGAGTTTCGCTATTCGACGATGGTATAGCTTGGTCTCCGCAAACGGCTCAAAACGCTGCGATTTTCCCGAAATTGCCGTTTGGACGCGGGAACGGTCGAATATGCGGTTCAAAGACGGCAGGCTATCCTTCTGGTAGCATCAGGCGCACTCTGACTTGCGGTGCCTACAGACGACACTGCGTCACCATGGTCCAATCGGATTATTGCGCCTGCGAGATGAACTGATTATGTGCATAGGTCAGAGGAATACAAATGCAGTCCACCGACCGGTCAGATTCTGAGATTGACGAAGCCGACATCCCTGCCGGCTGCAAGGTGTGCGGCGCACGTCAGTTCGGTATCTGCAGCGCCTTGAAAGCCTCTCAACTGATCCATTTTTCCACCGTGACCCGGCGCCGCAAAATCGCCCATGGCGAGACCATCTCCTTCGAAGACGACGAGGTCGTGGACTATGCCAACATCGTCTCCGGCGCGGTGAAACTGACCAAACTGCTCAGCGACGGCCGCCAGCAGATCGTCGGCCTGCAATTTGCGCCGGAGTTTATCGGCAAGCCGTTTTCCGACAAGGTGCCAGTATCCATAGAAGCTGCAACCGATGTCGAGATTTGCGTGTTTCCCAGGGCGGAGCTGGAGAACATGCTCAAGCAACAGCCGGAGTTTGAGCATCGCCTGCTGGAACAGACCCTGATCCAGCTCGACGATGCCCGCACCTGGATGGTGACGCTTGGACGCAAGACAGCTCAGGAAAAGGTCGCCAGTTTTCTGCTGCTGTTGGCCGACCATATCGGCAAGCCGTCACCTGACAAGCCGACAGACATCGAGTTCATGCTGCCTCTGAAGCGGGCCGATATTGCCGACTTTCTCGGCCTGACCCTTGAGACAGTCAGCCGCCAGATGACCAAGCTGCGCAAGATGGGAGCAATCGATATCAGGAAGAACCTTGACGTGACGGTGCATGACACCGACAGGTTGATAGCGATATCCGGCGGCGATTAACCCGGGTGTCGCTGGTCCTGAGTTGACTGACCGTTTACCCGGGTTTGGTGTTCGATGAGGGGTATCAGGCATTCATTTTCAAAGGCAACGTGGCGCCTGATCGACGAGAAGAACCCGCGCAGCATGTAGCCTGCGGATTCGGCGTTGGAGGGCTTTCCGGTACAGCCGCAGTCATGCAGCAGGCAGGCTATCTCATCGGCAAATGAATCGTCTTCAAGATGCTCCTGGCGCAACCGGTCAAGACTGTCCTGCAGGCGCCGGTCATCCGGATAGGCCTGCATCAGTTGCGGAAACAACTGCGTCTCTTCCATGAGCTGGGCATTTCGAACCGTCGGCAGGACGCAACGGGACAGGGCCAGGCAGTTCTGCACGTCAATCTGATTGGGCAGACAGTCGGCAAAGTCCTCCAGCGCATCGCACAGTTTCATCTTCAGGCGATGGTGCTGGCGGAACTGGGTCAGGCTCTGGCCCAGCTTCTGCGCGGCGCTTCCGGTTGGTTCAATCAGGTATATCGGCATCGCACAGCAACACGTCCTGGCACTGGAAGTTGACATTCACACACATCGGATGTGCACTGAACTTACAGTGAGCATGATGTCGCAGTCCCGCCTTGACACAGATCAATGTCCGGACATGCCACTGCCGCCATGTTCGCCATCGGTACACGCCCGCCATTTTTAGAAGGCGCTAATGTCTGGGGGCTCCTGACATGAAATACGGTTACGAATTGGCAGCCATGGTCCTGGCAACTTTTCTTGCGCTCATGGGCGCAGCTTTTGCCGCCGACCCGCTGTTCCAGGCCCACGCCTGGATCCTGTTCTTCATTTTATCCGGCAGTTCGATTGTGCTGATGCGGCGGGTGCAGTTTGCCCCTGCCGGCCAGCCGAAAGTCGTCGAAGACACATCCGGCTACATGGACGACGTGGTGCGCTATGGCGTCATCGCCACCGTTTTCTGGGGTGTGGTCGGCTTTCTGGTCGGCGTCATTATCGCAGCGCAGCTTGCCTGGCCGGTGTTCAATATCGAACCTTACCTGAATTTCGGCCGCCTGCGTCCGGTTCACACATCCGCGGTCATCTTTGCGTTCGGCGGCAATGCGCTTTTGTGCACCAGTTTCTATGTGGTCCAGCGCACCTGCCGGGCCCGGCTCTGGGGCGGCAATCTCAGCTGGTTCGTTTTCTGGGGCTACCAGTTGTTCATCGTCATGGCGGCAACCGGCTATCTGCTGGGCATAACCCAGTCCAAGGAGTACGCCGAGCCCGAATGGTACGTGGACATCTGGCTGACCATCGTCTGGGTCGCCTATCTGGCGGTTTTCATCGGCACCATCGTCAAGCGCAAGGAACCCCACATCTATGTGGCCAACTGGTTCTACCTGGCCTTCATCATTACCGTTGCCATGCTGCATGTGGTCAACAATCTGGCCATCCCGGTGTCGTTGCTCGGTGTCAAGAGCTACTCGGCATTTGCCGGTGTGCAGGACGCGCTGACCCAGTGGTGGTATGGCCACAACGCGGTCGGGTTTTTCCTCACCGCCGGCTTCCTGGGCATGATGTACTATTTCGTGCCCAAGCAGGCTGACCGCCCAGTGTACTCGTACCGGCTGTCAATCATCCACTTCTGGTCGCTGATCTTCCTGTATATCTGGGCTGGCCCGCACCATCTTCACTACACCGCCCTGCCGGACTGGGCGCAAACGCTCGGCATGGTGTTTTCCATCATGCTGTGGATGCCGTCGTGGGGCGGCATGATCAACGGCCTGATGACCCTGTCGGGTGCCTGGGACAAGCTGCGTACCGACCCCATACTTCGCATGATGGTCCTTGCACTCGCATTCTACGGCATGTCGACGTTCGAGGGGCCGATGATGTCGATCAAAGTGGTCAATTCACTGTCTCATTACACAGACTGGACCATCGGCCACGTGCACACCGGCGCCCTCGGCTGGGTTGGCATGATCTCGTTCGGCGCGATCTACTATCTGGTGCCGAAACTGTGGCAGCGTGAGCGGCTGTACTCGCTGCGGCTGGTCAACTGGCACTTGTGGCTGGCGACCATCGGCATCGTGATCTACGCCGCCGTCCTGTGGGTTGCAGGCATCACCCAGGGCCTGATGTGGCGCGAATACGACGATCAGGGCTTCTTGGTGAACTCGTTCGTTGAGAGTGTCAGCGCCATTCACCCTGAATACGTCATGCGCACCATCGGCGGCGGCCTTTATCTGATCGGCGGCCTGGTGATGTCCTACAACATCTACCGCACCATTCGTGGTGATGTCCGCAAGGAGGTTCCCATGGGAGCCGCCGGCACTGCGTCATCAGCGGTTCCAGCAGAATAAGGGGCAACCGAACATGTCTATACTCAACAAACACGGTACACTGGAGCGCAATGTCACCCTGCTGGCAGCCACGTCTCTGGTGGTGGTGATGATTGGCGGCATCGTTGAAATCGCCCCGCTGTTCTATGTCAAGAACACCATCGAGAAGGTAGAGGGTGTCAGGCCCTACTCTCCGCTGGAGCTTGCCGGGCGCGACATCTACATCCGCGAGGGCTGTTATCTCTGTCACAGCCAGATGATCCGGCCGTTCCGGGACGAGGTGGAACGTTATGGCCACTACTCGCTGGCGGCGGAGTCCATGTATGACCGGCCGTTCCAGTGGGGCTCGAAACGCACCGGGCCTGATCTGGCACGCGTGGGCGGCAGATACTCCGATGACTGGCACGTGGCCCATCTGAAGGACCCGCGCTCGGTGGTGCCGGAATCCATCATGCCGTCGTACGGCTTCCTGCTCACAACCAAGCTCGACACCAGCAATCTGGCCGGCAGCCTGAAGGCAAACGCCACGCTAGGCGTGCCCTACACCCAGGAAATGATCGACCAGGCAGTCGCCGACGCCGCGGCCCAGGCCGATCCCGACAGTGACGGGGCAGATGCGGTCAAGGAGCGTTACCCGAAGGCCGTGGTCAGCAATTTCGACGGCGATGCGTCTACACTGACGGAAATGGACGCCATGGTGGCTTATCTGCAGATGCTCGGCACTCTGGTGGACTTCAAGTCCTATGACGCCAGCTCGCAGGCCAACCAGCGCTAGGAGGCGAAAACATGGATTACAACAGTTTCCGCGAATTCGCCGACAGCTGGGGGTTGCTCTATCTGACCATCCTGTTCATCGGCATCGTGTTGTTCACCTTCAGGCCGGGTTCCAAGAAAATTGCGGACGACGTTGCACAGATTCCGCTGAGAGAGGACGACGATCATGGCAAAAAATGAAATTGATGACGTCTCGGGCGTCGAGACAACCGGCCATGAGTGGGACGGGATCAAGGAACTCAACAACCCGCTGCCGCGCTGGTGGCTGTGGACGTTCTACGCCACCATCGTGTTTTCGATCGGCTATGTGATCTACTATCCGGCGATCCCGCTGCTGGAAGGCTCGACCATGGGCGTTTCCGGTGTCACCAACCGCTCGCTGCTGCACGAAGAACTGGCACGGGTCGAAGCCTCCAAGGCCGGGCTGGTGTCCAGGATCGACAGCACCGGCCTGGAAGACATCCGCAGTGATGAGGAACTGTTCCGGTTTGCCGTGGCAGGCGGGTCGTCACTGTACAAAGTCAACTGCTCGCAGTGCCATGGCTCCGGCGCCCAGGGCGCGCCCGGATATCCCAACCTGAACGATGATGACTGGCTGTGGGGCGGCGACCTGGAGAACATCTATCTCACCATCAAGCACGGCGTGCGCAATGAAGACGATGATGATGCCCGGCAGTCGGAAATGCCCGCGTTTGGGGACGGTGTTCTGGAACCGGCGCAAATTGCCGACGTAACCCAGTACGTGCTGCAATTGTCATCACAGGAACATGATGCCACTGCGGCAAAGAGCGGTGCTGCAGTTTACGCGGAAAACTGTGCAGTATGTCATGGTGACGACGGCAAGGGCGGTCGTGAGTTTGGTGCGCCGAACCTGGCTGATGCCCTGTCGCTTTATGGCAACACCGCCAGCCTGATCGCAGCCCAGATTGCCAGGCCAGCTCATGGTGTCATGCCGGCCTGGGGACTGCGGCTCACAGAGGCCGAAGTCAAGCAGTTGACCGTTTACGTGCACAGCCTCGGAGGCGGTGAACAGGCGGCGACCCAGTAAACCGTAGGAAGAGTGTTAGCCGAAATGGCATCTGACACAAACGTCGAAACCTTTAATGCTGAAGCCGTCAATGCCAAGCACAACCGGGAGCTGTACGCAGCGCGCCAGAAGATCCACCCGAAACGGGCGAGCGGTTCGTTCCGCTCGCTCAAGTGGATCATCATGGCGGTCACGCTGGGCATCTACTACATCACCCCGTGGCTGCGCTGGGACCGGGGCGAGTTCGCCCCGGACCAGGCCGTGCTGGTCGACATGGCCAACCGCCGTTTCTACTTCTTCTTCATCGACATCTGGCCGCATGAGTTCTTCTTCGTCGCCGGCATGCTGGTCATGGCCGGTATCGGCCTGTTCCTGGTGACATCCACCGTCGGCCGGGCCTGGTGCGGCTATACCTGCCCGCAAACCGTGTGGGTTGATCTGTTCCTGGTGGTCGAACGGTTCTTCGAAGGCGACCGCAATGCCCGCATCAAGCTTGATGCAGCTCCCTGGGACAGCGCAAAAACAATCAAGCGGGCGTCGAAGCACGTCGTCTGGCTGCTGATCGCCGTGTCGACCGGCGGCGCGTGGATCTTCTACTTTGCCGATGCGCCGACATTGTTGAAAGATTTCGTAACCGGCAATGCGGCTTTCGTTGCCTACGCCACGGTCGGCGTGCTGACGGCGACCACCTATGTGTTCGGCGGTCTGATGCGCGAACAGGTCTGCACCTATATGTGCCCTTGGCCGCGCATCCAGGCTGCCATGCTCGATGAGCACTCGCTGACCGTTACCTACAATGACTGGCGCGGCGAGCCGCGCACCCGTCATGCCAAGAAGGCAATCGCGGCCGGCGAGATTGTCGGCGACTGTGTCGATTGCAATGCCTGCGTCGCGGTCTGCCCGATGGGCATCGATATCCGCGATGGCCAGCAGCTCGAATGCATCACATGCGCCTTGTGCATCGATGCCTGCGACGGCGTCATGGAAAAGATCGGCCGCGACAAGGGGCTGATTTCCTATTCGACGCTATCGACCTACAACCAGAACATGGCTTTGGCGACCGGCAGCAATCCGGGGGCCGGCATCCAACCGCAATTGGTGCGCCCGGAAGGCAAGCTTGCAGCAGCCGTACAGCACTTCAACTGGCGCAACGTGATCCGGGTGCGCACAGCCATCTACACGGCGATTTACGCCGCCATCGGCCTCGGACTGATCGCAGCCCTGCTGATGCGCAGTCCGCTTGACGTAAACGTGCTGCATGACCGCAATCCGCAGTTCGTGCAGCTCAGCGACGGATCGATCCGCAACGGCTACCAGATCAAGATCCTCAACATGCGCACCGAACCGCGCTCGTTCAGCATTGCGCTGGACGGACTGGCCGGAGCGACTTTGAAGCTGGAAGGCAGTGATCTGGCCCAGAACGACGACGGCACGGTTGATGTCAAGGCCAACCAGTTGCGCAATGTCCGCGCCTTCGTCACTCTGTCCAAAGACGCCATTGCCGCCAAGACGACCGATTTTGCCTTCAAGATAGTCGACACCACCAGCGCCGACACGGTTGCCGCCAATGTGCGGTTTGAAGCGCCTTCAGGCACAGGACAGTAACCCATGCAGACACCCAACACACAACCCAGACAGTTCACCGGACGCCACATGTTGCTTGCCATGCTGGCATTCTTTGGTGTCATCATCATTGTCAACCTGACAATGGCGACGGTTGCCAGCCGGAGTTGGACCGGCCTGGTGGTCAAGAACTCCTATGTCGCCTCGCAGGCCTTCAACCGTGAACTGGAACAGGCCAAGTTGCAGGCCGCGCGCGGCTGGACCGGTGACATCACCTACCGGGATGGTGCAGTTGTCCTGTCGCTGACCGACAAGGCGGGCCAGCCGGTGATACTGGACAGCTCGGTTGTCGAGATCGGCCGCCCGGCATACGAGCAGGCCGACCACCAGGTGGTGATGGTGTACCAGGGCAGCGGCATTTATCACGCCAAGGACAATTTGCAGCCGGGCATCTGGCAGGTTTCGGTGCGCGGCACCAGCAGCCAGGGCGATTATCGCCTTGATAGCCGGCTGATCATCAAGGCAGACGCAAAGCAATGACCTGTTGCAGTGCCAGCTCGGCGCCGTCATCGGCTGCGTTGAAGCAGCAGCTTGACCACGAGCGCACGGTTGCCGCCTCCCACACCCTGCCCGACGGCAGCCTGCAGACCGATTTCATCGTACCCGCCATGCACTGCATCGGATGCATCCGCACCATTGAGCGCGGCCTGGCTGAGTTGCCGGGCGTGAACAACGCCCGCGCAAACCTGTCCACCAAGCGCGTCACCGTGCAATGGCAGCCCCGGTCTGACGCACCGGTGAATTTTCTGCAGTCTCTGGCCGATCTGGGGTTTGAGGCATCATTGTTCGATCTGGAAGATGTCTCAAGCTCGGCGCGCCAGTCCGGAAGGCAATTGCTGATCTGCCTCGCGGTGGCCGGTTTTGCCGCCGCCAACGTCATGCTGCTGTCGGTGTCGGTGTGGTCCGGCGCGGATGCTGAAACGGAAAAGCTGTTCCAGCTCATATCGGGCCTGATTGCGGTGCCGGCATGCCTGTTTGCCGTCCGGCCATTCCTGACGTCCGCTCTGGGCGCATTGCGCAACAGGCGCCTCAACATGGATGTCCCCATCACCCTGGCGGTTCTGATGGCGCTGGGCATGAGCATTCATGAAAGCCTGATCGGCCATCATGAAGCCTATTTCGATGCCTCGGTCACCCTGTTGTTCTTCCTGTTGATCGGCCGCTATCTCGACCACATGATGCGCGAACGCGCGCACAGTGCCATCATGCAACTGTCCCGGCTGGTCCCCGCCGGTGCCGTGCGCCTCGGCGCCGATGGTGCGCAATCCTATGTATCGCTCGGTGAGCTGTCCGAAGGCGACGAGATCATGGTGGCCGCCGGCGAGCGCATACCGGTCGACGCCCGTGTAGTTGACGGGTTCAGTGACCTAGACCGCTCGTTGGTAACCGGTGAAACCGCTAGTGTCGCAGCCGCGCCCGGGCTTGAGGTCGAGGCGGGCGTGCTCAATCTTTCGGGTCCCCTGACCCTGCAGGTCACACGGGGTGCAGACAAGTCGTTCGTGGCAGAAGTCATGTCCATGATGGAGGCAGCAGAGCACAGCAAGTCCGGCTATGTCCGCATTGCCGACAGGGCCGCGCGCATCTATGCACCCGTCGTCCACATTCTGGCAGCCCTGAGTTTTGTCGGCTGGATGATCGCAACCGGCGGCGACTGGCACACCTCGATCTATGTGTCGATCGCGGTCCTGATCATCACCTGCCCCTGTGCCCTCGGCCTTGCGGTTCCCATCGCCCAGGTGGTTGCCGCCAACCGCCTGTATCGCTCGGGCGTCATGGTCAAGGACGGCGCGGCACTTGAGAAGCTGGCCGAGGTTGATACCGCCGTGTTCGACAAGACCGGCACGCTGACGCTGGGCACGCCGCACATCTCCAGCATTGAGGGAGGCAGCGACACCGACCATGCCCTGGCGAGCCTGCTGGCCGGCCTGTCATCCCATCCGGCGGCCAAGGCTGTGGCGCGTCTAAAGGAAAACCGCGCCGGCCTGCTGCTGTCCGACGTGACCGAACACGCCGGCTTTGGCCTCGAAGCCGTGTGGAAATCAAAGAAGGTACGGCTTGGCCGGCGTGACTGGGTGGCCGAGATAGCCGGCAGCCTCGGGCCTGCGGACGGTCACCAGTTCAGCGAAGTGTGTTTTGCGGTTGGCGGCGGAGACCTGGTCGGTTTCCGGCTGTCCGATACCATGCGAGCGGATGCGCCATCCACAGTCGCCGCCCTGCGCTCAGCCGGTCTCGACCTCGAAATACTGTCTGGCGATGCCGAAAAGCCGGTCCGCAGTGTGGCCGCAGCACTCGGCATCGCAAAGGCGCGCTCCGCCCTGCAACCTGCCGACAAGGTTGAGCGCATCGAGGAGTTGCAGCTTTCCGGCCGCAAGGTCCTTTACGCCGGTGACGGCTTGAACGATGCGCCCGCCCTGAGTGCCGCCCATGTGTCGATTGCGCCTGCTTCCGGATCTGATGTCGGTCGCGCCTCGTCCGACCTGGTATTTACCGGCAAGAGCCTGGGCTCGGTCATGGTGGCCTTGTCCGTTGCACGGCGGACCGGCACCACGGTGCGGCAGAATTTTGCGCTGGCCATCAGCTACAACTGCATTGCCATCCCGTTTGCGGTGCTCGGCTATGTGACGCCGCTCATCGCAGCAATTGCCATGTCGGCATCTTCCATCGTGGTCGTGGCCAACAGCCTGCGGCTGAACCTGGTGAAGTCTGGCGAGAGCATCCCGGTTGCCGCCACGGCGGCGCCGGCACAATCAGTCAACCAGTTCGAGCCGCCGGCCCGAACCAGGCGGGAGGCAGTAAAATGAACCTGCTGATGTTCCTGATCCCCATCGCCCTGTTTCTCGGATGCCTGGGACTTGCCGCCTTTATCTGGAGCCTGCGCAACGGCCAGTATGACGATCTCGACGGAGCGGCAGAACGTATACTGGACGACGAGGATTAGAGCGGCTTGCCGTCAGCGCTGCGACGGCTGCAGCAGGTGCACCAGCACGCACAGAACCAGTGCCGTTGCGGCCAGCAGATAAAGCGACGCCGTGAAACCGCCGGTATAGTCGTGCAGCAGACCCAGCATCACCGGACCGGACACCCCGCCGACCTCGGCAAACGAAAAGAAGATGCCGCCGGCGATGCCGGCCCGTTCCGGACCGACATAGTCTTGTTCTATCAGGGCCAGAATGCTGATGGTCATCATCGCGCCCGAGGCAGCGCCGGTCAGTACCAGGCCGACCACCAGCAAGGGATGGGACCAGCCCTGCAGCAGAATGCAACCGACAGCCGACATGGCAAACATCGACGCCAGCACCCTGCGTCGCCGCCGCGCCACAGCCATGGCCGGAAACACCAGCGCGCCAGCCACGCCGCACACCACCGCAATCGAGGCCATGTACCCGGCCTGCTCTGCCGACAGGCCGCTCGATCTGAGAATTTCCGGCAGCCAGTTGCGCAGGCCGTGATCGATGGTGAACACCCCGGCGCCGACCCCGAGCAACAGCCAGGTGTTGCGGTGCGACAACAACCCCGCAGCATCGCTCAGCCGGTAGGCGCGCGGCGCATCATCTGTGCCGGCCTGTTGCTGTGCAATGCGCCTGCCGGCCATCCAGATCAGCAGCCAGGCAACACCGGCAATGACCGAACAGATCGCCCACACTCTCAATACGCCACGCCAGTCACCGAGTGCCGGCAGCAGAAAACTCTGGGTCAGCGAGTAGGTGACGATGCCAGCTATCGGCGGCGCGGTGATGTAGATGCCCATGGCCAGGCCACGCTGGCTGCCGGCAAACCAGTTTGACACCGTCTGCGGCACACCGGCAGAGACAACCGGTCCGCCCAAGCCGAACACGGCAACCGCCGCCAGCAGCGCCCCGTGACTGTCGGCCACGGACCGGCCGATGCCGGAAACCGCAATAATCGCCGCCGCCAGTATCAGCATCCTGCCGGCACCCAGCCGTTGCAGGGCGAAGCCGACGGGAATGGCGAGAAAGATGTAGACGAACTGCCACGCGCCCAGCACCAGCCCCATGTCGGCCCGGCTCAGATCGAGGTCAGCGGTGATTTCGCCAACCAGCGGCGCGAGGCTTGTGACGCTCAACCCAAACACAAAATACAACAGCCAGCAGCCGGCCAGGACGACCCACTTGAAGCCGCCGTCACTCATCCCTCACCGGTTTCATGAATGCGAAATCAGAATCCTTGCAGTTAGACATGCTCTGGCGGCAATCCTGTTAAAGCTTCGTGTTAGCATACCGTGCCTCAGGATGGTCGAAAATACCAAGCAAACCCTGTCACACTCCCCATCATATGCCTTGAGACAGACGACTGATACCACCAAGCTCGCTGCCCTGATTGGGGTTAATGCCCCCGGTTCCAACTTCAGATTGACGCGGCCTGGCGGTGTTCGGCGGTGTAGTAGGGATTGCGTCCGTATATGAACAGTGTGCCGCTGCCGACGCGGTCGAGATGGTCGGTACGCCCCGGTGCCTCTGCATTCAGTGACGAAGACAGTATTTCGTCGGTGCTCAGATGTTGACACACGAGCCGCTGCAGGATGGCTTCAACCCGCTTGTTCGACATGTTTCCCGGCAGCACTTTTTCCCACTCCAGGGCATTGCTTTCATACTTTCTGATTATCCATTTGGCGGCCATCTTCCTCACCTCACTGCGACCTGCCAGGCAGCCCGCATCCCAGTGCCGTCACCATATGTTATCTCAACCTTCGACGCTTGCGCGCCTACAATCTCGCCTTTTGCAGCGCCTGTGGCAATGCCCGGTTGTGCGCGGCAAGGGACCGTTGACAAACCACCGGCTGCCATTTCAGCATGGAGACCTGAGCCGATTCGGTCGGCTCGAGGCCTTATTTCTACTGTTTGTATGTGAATGAATCCGCCTAGGCGACAGGCGAATAACTGCTATAATTTGCCAGGAAAACGATCGACAGCGGCCATCAAAGCAAATGACATCGTTGGAAGTGATAATGCTCGCGACGGCGGAGCTGAACCACTACGCCCTTTCTTCCAAGCGGCTGTGGAAGAGATATTGCCGTACCCGCGGCCATGAATTTCATGCCTACACCGAGACACTGCTTCCCGACATGCACGTGAACTGGAGCAAGATCGAGATGGTCAGGCAGCACCTGGCATCTTCGACTTCCGACATGGTGGTGCTGGTTGATGCGGACACTTATGCCTGCAATGAGCAAAGTTGCCTGTTGGAAATGTTGGCGCCGCATGCCTCGAAGGAGATCGTGTTTTCCCGCGACTGCAGAAGGGTGGGCAGCTGGCTCCTCCCGACAAATATCTCCGCCGCGCTTCGGTACCGTACAGCCAGCCTGCCCAATGCCGGCTTCATTGCAATCAGGAACGGCAGGTTCGCCAGGCGTTTCTTTGATGACTGGCTGCAACTTGCAAAGGGCAGCCTTTCAGACCTCGCCAATAGGCACCCCCGCAACCAGCGGGTGTTGTGGGAGGGGTTGTACTTCCAGAATCTGGCCAGGCTCGGGCTGTTCGGGCATCAGATACAACGGGTCTATTCGAGAGACGGGGTCCAGGCCGCTGGCCGCCGGGGCGCGAAGTTTGTCCATGTTAAAGGTGGCTTGCCGGCCCGGGATGTGCAGCATCTGATCGATCTGATGCCCGGCCTGCAATACCGCAACGCCATCAACTCCAGTCAGGCGAACATCTAGGCGTGCGTCCCAAACTCCGAGCGATCAAGTCCGACACGACTGAGTGGCTGTTGTACCTGCCGGCGCTGTGCCGGACACAATGGCAGTTCGCAAGACACGGTACGGCGTCACGGGCTCCGGTTTCAGAGCACAAGGTTGTGGTCAGCCTGACGTCGTTCCCCGATCGCTTCGCCCGCCTGCACAATTGCATGAAGTCCCTGCTTGGGCAGACCCGGAAACCGGACCGACTGGTGCTCTACCTGACGCAGGAAGAATGCGCTGACGTGCCCGTTCCCGCCGCATTGCAGAAACTGGTGCGGCATGGTCTCGAGATCAGGTACACATCTGAGAATCTCGGCTCCTTCAACAAGTTCGTCCATGCCCTCACGGAATTTCCTGGCCACGTGATCGTCACCTGCGATGACGACAAGCTGTATCCGTCCAACTGGCTCGGCGGACTGATCGACGGGCATCAGAAACACCCGGGCAAGATCGTCTGCTGGCGCTCGCGGGAAATCACCCTGACCGGTGATGACCAGTTGAAGCCCTATCGCGAATGGCCGTTGACGACCCACAACACACCTTCCTTTTCCATCCTGCCACTTGGTGTCGGCGGTGTGCTCTATCCGCCGGGCTGCTTCACCTCGGAGGTTCTCGATACGTCGCTGTTTCAGGCACTGTGTCCCACCGCCGATGACCTGTGGCTGAAAACCATGGCCGTGCGAACCGGCACGCCGGCAGTTCAGGTTGGCCCGGCGGCGGTTGTGCATCCATCCATCCCGTTCTGGAACGGCAGCAAGTTGTCTGTGGGCAATATCTGGGGCCGGCAGAACGATGCCGCCGTGCAGCGCCTTATCGAGCATTTCGGGATAACGCCGCGCGAACTGGCCCATGGACCGTCACATGCCGGCCAAGTCTGACATCGACAGCACGGTCGTGTTGTATTCGACCGATGAGGCTTTTTTGCCGATCACCTGCATATCCGCCCGTTCGATGACGGAGCATTGTTCAGGCACACCGCCTCCGGTCACGATACTGCTGCACGATGTAAGTCAGGCGTCGGCCGAGCGCGCCGCGGGCTTCCTGACGCAGGCAGGCATCACTGCACGCTTTGTGGCGGTTGATCCGTCGTGGTGCGAACCATGGGCGTCCGCCCGCGGCCAGTCCGCTGCCAAGTTCGGCCCATTGCGCCTGGATGAATGGATGGAAGACGGTGTTAAGCGGGTCATCGTCGTAGACAGTGACACGCGCTTCCTCGGCGCAGTCGATGAACTGGTCAGGCTGGACCTGCAAGGCATGGTGCTGGCTGCTGTGGACGACATTGCCATGGTGGCAGACGGCAAGCTGCCGCAGTTGCGCGGCAAGCTGGGATTGCCGGCAGATGCAGGTTATTTCAATTCGGGGCTGATGGTCGTCGATCTGGCCAGGTGGACGGAAGATGGCATCGGCCCGGCTGCAACCGCGGTCTTCACCGAGCGTCCTGAGATCCTGACATTCAATGACCAGTGCGCCCTCAACGCCGTGCTTGCCGGCCGCTATCTGCGGTTGCCGTTTCGGTGGAACTGTTTGAACGGCAGCACGCCGCTGGACTGGCCCGTTTGCCTTGCGCACTATGCCGGGCATTTCAAGCCGTGGAGCCTTGGCCCTTTGCGGCGGCTTGCCGATATCACCGCCTTTGTCGGCCGGCACAATATCGATTACTACGACACCGCAATGGACGAATTGAGTGCGGCACATCTCGCCCCCGGGCGGAGGCTCCGGGACACGTTCTATTATCTGTCCATATATGCGAAATGGCGCATCAACGGAAAGCTGCGGGAAGTGCAGAGCCGGCCGCAGTCAGAACATTTGAAGGCCCATGTGTCCCGACACCCGCAGCTCATGGGCTGACACCGGGCACCTTGCAGAACAACCATGATAATCTCTCATTTGATGTCCCGTTGGCGATAGGGCGTAAAGTCAGCTGGCCGGTGGCGCCGTCGCACGCGGGACGCCAACTGAGCCGATACGACAGAAACTGGTGTGCAGTCTGCCGTGGATCGACCGCGAACATCACCGGCCAGATCTGCCCAGCATGGCTTCAACCAGCTTTTGCACGCGCAACGCCTCCTGCAGAGTCGCCAGCCGGTTCGGCTGTCCGTCGATCAGCAGCACAAGATCATCGAGCTGGGCTTTCAGGCTCGCCGCGCGCGGGTCTTCAGGCTCATCGCCAACAGCGGCGAAGTCACCACCATCTGACACGGCATCGCGATAGAAATCCGTCACCCGGCGGCTGCGCCTGGTCCCCTTGATGGTCAGTTCCTGCCGGTCGGGCTGGGCACCGCCAACACTGGCCATGACGGTGACAGGACAACCGTCCGCGGTTTCCAGCCGGGCCTGCATATGGGTTTCGCACAAGGCATCATCAGCCGGATAGGCCGGCTGCGCCCAGACCGGCGACAACGGTCCAAGAATGCGGTCCGAGAAGAACAGGAAGTGGGAAATCACCTCACGGGTCATGCCGCCTTCGCCCCGGAACCGCAACCAGTCTGCCGCCTTCTGCCACTCGCGAGGCCAGTGTGCATAAGTCACCACAATATCGACACCGACGATGTCTCCCATC
>JBCCVY010000004.1:0-29575 GCA_039194725.1 Pseudomonadota bacterium | reverse complement strand
GTGGTCGTCGGTCCGGTCACCTTGGGAATACGGTCGATGGAGAATTTCACATCTTCCGCATCGAAGGTGGAGCCGTCGTGAAACTTGACCCCTTCGCGAAGTTTGAACTCCCAGGTATCCGCATCGACCGCCTTCCAGGATGTGGCAAGACCCGGTTCCAGCTGAAGGTCGTCGCCGGTCCATACCAGCGGGTCGAATATATGCTTTACGGCATCGGCCTGCGGTCCCAGTGCAGAATAGTGCGGATCCATGGATTCAGGGCCGCCACGAACGCCAACCGTGAGTGTTTCAGCACTGGCGGCAACGGCGGACATGCCCATCACACTGGCCAGAACGAGCGAATAGATCGTCTTTTTCATGGAGTGATCCCCTTGATTCGGATACAAATTCAACCTCGCAAGCACCGAACAGAAATACTTCAATTTGGAACTTGTTTCGTAAAAGGTGCTGCGCCATGCTGTCCGCGTCAAGAGAAAAATCGACAGCCTCTCGCTTTCACATGGATCGATAGATGCTCAAACCCGACCTGAAACACTGCCCTCCCGGTGACCTTTCCGGACTGTCCGACGAGGCCGTGCATGATGAGATGACAAGGGTCAAGCTGTGGCAGAACCCCTGCTGGTTCACCTACCGGCTCAACTACCTGGCCCTGCGCTATAACGTTCCGCTGTATGCCTGGGTTGAGGAACGCTACGGGTTGTCGCGGCCGGAGTTCGTGGTGATTTTTTCGCTCGGCCTGCTGGACGGCGCCTATGCCCGCGATATCAGCGCGTCGTCGGGTTTCCCGCAGAACACGTTGAGCCGGGCCATCCACAAACTCAACCGCCTGCAGCTGATATCCCGGACACCGGACACCGAGGACGGTCGCCGCTTCATGCTGTCGCTGACGCCGGAAGGCCGCGCCCTGTTCGATGAGGCGCTGCCGCGCTTTGTATCGTTTGAGCACATGATGCTGGATGCGCTGGATCATGACGAACAGCAGCAGCTTTCCACCCTGATGGCAAAGATGGTGCTGGCGTCACCGCAATGGCCGGACACGCTCGAAGATCAGGAAACCGAAAAAGGGGGGCGGGACGATGCGCGTCGCTGAGATGAACTGGTCGGACATGGAAAGGCAGGTTGCGCGCGATGACCGCTGCGTGCTGCCCATCGGCTCGACCGAACAACACGCGCAACTGTCGCTGTGCGTGGATGCCATACTGGCGGAACGGGTCGCTGCCGAGGCCGCCGACAGTGCCGGCGTGCCGGTGTTCCCTGTCATGCCGTACGGACTTGCGCCCTATTTCGCCGACTTTCCGGGTACGGTGACGTTGCGGGTGGAGACCCTGCTGGCGGTGGTGCGCGATGTCATTGCATCGTTTTCACGCATGGGGTTTCGCCGCGTGCTGATCGTCAATGGCCATGGCGGCAACCAACCCGCCGGTGCCGTGGCCAATGAGCTGATGATCGATCACCCGGACATGAACATCAAGTTTCACAACTGGTGGAACGCACCCAAGGTCTGGGCCCATGCCCAGGAGATCGACCCGTCCGGCAGCCATGCCAATTGGATGGAGAACTTCCCGTGGACCCGGCTGGCGCACGCCGCAGCACCGCAGCACATCAAGGATGCAGCGGATCTCACCGCCTTGAAGGCGGCCGCGCCGGCAGCTGCCAGGCAAATGCTTGGTGACGGCAGTTTTGGCGGGCCTTACCAGAAAGACGACGCGACCATGCTGGCACTGTGGCAGACCGGTGTGGACGAAGTCCGCGAAGCGCTCGACGGACCATGGCCGAAACTGCAACAGGAGTGACGTGAATGGATGAACCCATCCTGATCTTGGGTGCGGGCGCCATTGGCGGCACGCTCGGTGCCTGGTGGGCACGGGCCGGTGAAGATGTCCTGATGGTCGACATTGTCCCGGAACATGTGCATGCCTGCCGCACCGACGGTGTGTCGATCAGCGGGCCAGTGGAAACATTCACTCAGGTTGTTCCCTCTGTGACGCCGGACGAGCTTGAAGGGCGCTTTTCACGTGTCGTCCTGGCCGTGAAGGCCCAGGCGACCGAAGCCGCCACGAAGGCCCTGGCGCCTCACCTGACTGATGACGGCTACGTGTTGTCAGCCCAGAACGGTCTCAATGAGCTGACCATCGCAGCTATCGTCGGCGAAGACCGCACCATGGGCGCATTTGTCAATTTCGGTGCCGACTGGCACGGCCCCGGCGACATTCTGTTCGGCAATCGCGGCGCGGTGGTTGTGGGAGAAGTTGACGGCAGTGTTCGCGACAGGACGCGCGACATGCACCGCCTGCTGTCGGTTTTCGAACCTGACGCAGTGCTGACGCCGGACATATGGTCCTATCTTTGGGGCAAGCTCGGCTACGGTGCCATGCTGTTTGCCACCGCGCTGACACCGCAGTCCATGACGGAGAACTTTGCCGATCCCGCCAGGGTTCCCGCCTTCATCGCGCTGGGACGTGAAGTGATGGCCGTGGCCGGCGCCCGCGGCGTCCAGCCGACAGGTTTCAACGGCTTCGATCCCGAAGCCTTCATGGCCGACGCCAGCGAGGCCGATGCGCGGGCCTGCATCGCCCGGCTGGCCGAGTTCAACAGCACCACCGCCAAGACCCACTCCGGCATCTGGCGCGACCTGGCGGTGCGCAAGCGGCGCACCGAGGTCGATCCGCAGATCGGCATCATCTGCGATCTGGGCCGGTCTGCCGGCATTCCGACGCCGGGACTGGACGCGGTCAAGCACCTGATCAATGACATCGAGGCAGGACGCCGGGAGCAGTCAGCCGAAACCTTTCAGGAGCTGGCGGACCGATGCAGCTAGACTTCCACGCAAAGACCGTGCTGGTGACCGGCGCAGCCCAGGGCATCGGACGGGCGATTGCCGCAACTTTCGCAGCGTCCGGTGCAAATGTCGTTGTAACCGACATCGATGACGAGGGCCTTGCAGAGACGGCTGGCGAACTGAACCTTGCAGCACATGCGCTCGACCTGTCCGACAGGTCTGCAGTGCACAGTCTTGTTGCATCCCTGGACAGCAGTCCGGATATCGTCGTTCATGCTGCGGGCGGCACCCGCGGACAGGCCGGCCGGCCCATCGAGGACATAGACGAAGCGGACTGGCACAGCATTTTTGCCGCAAATGCGGACGGGTTTTTCTGGCTGGCCCAGGCTTGTGCACCGGCCATGAAATCGCGCGGCGCCGGTCGGTTGATCGCCATCGCCTCCGGTGCCGGCCTGCGCCCGTCCCTGACCGGCATCCAGGCCTATGCAGGTGCCAAGCATGCGCTCGTCGGCATCGTCAGGCAGCTGTCCTGGGAGCTTGGGCCCGCCGGCATCACGGTCAACTCGGTTGCCCCCGGCTTTGTTCGCTCCAACCCGACCACCGAACGTCAGTGGCAGGCCATGGGCACCGACGGTCAGCAGCGGCTGATCGAGTCCATCCACACTCACCGGCTCGGCAGCGTCGACGACATTGCCGCAGCGACACTGTTTCTGGCCAGCGACCAGGCAGGCTGGATTTCCGGACAGGTGCTCAGCGTAGACGGAGGCCGCTCGTGAGCGACCCGGTACTGGACCACTTGTTGAGCGATCAGGACCACATCCTGGAACGACTTATCGAATATGCCCGGATCCCCTCGGTGAGCACGGATCCGGCCTATGCCGACGGCATGGCCGCGGCGCGAAAACTGCTGACGAACCGGCTTCAAACAGCCGGTTTCAGCAACGTGAAAGAGCTCGCAGCGGGCGGACATCCAGCCGTCTATGGCGAGTGGCTCGGCCTGGCCGATGCACCGACCTATCTGGTCTATGGCCACTATGATGTTCAACCGCCAGATCCGCTGGACAAATGGCGCTCGCCGCCGTTCGAGCCGCAAATACGCCACGGACGCCTCTACGGCCGCGGCGTGTCGGACGACAAAGGACCAGCTTCCGTCGCCCTTGAGGTTCTGTTCGCCTGTCTGGCGGTTGAAGGCCGCCTGCCCGTCAACGTGAAGGTTTTGCTGGAAGGCGAGGAGGAAATGGGCAGCGCGACCCTGCCGGCCATTCTGGAATCCCATGCCAAGCTGCTGAGCGCCGAAGCGGTGATCTCCGCCGACGGCGCCCGCTGGCGTGCCGACCTGCCCAGCGTCAATACCGGCTCGCGCGGCAGCATGGCCTTTGACCTTGCCCTGCGCACGGCGTCGAAGGATCTGCATTCGGGCCGCTTTGGCGGTGCCGTACCCAACGCAGCCCATGTTCTCGCCGATATCGTCGCCAGCCTGCATGGGCCGGACGGCAGGGTGACCGTAGACGGGTTCTATGACAACGTTCCCGCACCAGACGAAACCACCCGCACCGGCATCGCAAACCTGCCCTTCGACGAAACCGGGTTCTTTTCAGCGTTGGATTCCGTGCCGTTTGGCGAAGAGGGATTTTCGACACTGGAGCGCCTGTGGCTGCGCCCCACACTGGAGATAAACGGCATGTGGTCCGGCTATACCGGCGAGGGCGGCAAGACCGTTACCCCGGCTGAGGCGTTTGCCAAGGTCACCACCCGGCTTGTGCCGGGCCAGGACCCGGCTCATGTGGCACACGTGCTTCAGCGCCACTTCGAGGCCGCCTGTCCTGCCGGAGTCGCAATGCGGTTCGCTCCCCGCGGCGACGGCAACGCTGCCTACCTGGTGCCGCCGGACCTGCCACTGCTGCGGGCCGTGGAACACGCCATTGAAGGCGCACTTGGAGCAAAACCGGTACGCGTTCGGGTCGGCAGCACATTGCCGCTGGCGGACATGATCAAGCGCGCACTCGGCATCGACACGGTCACCCTGTCGTTTTCAACGGCGGACGAGGATTTTCATTCTCCCAATGAGTTTTTTCGGCTGTCGGCCATCGGGCAGGGACTGACCGCATGGGTGTTGCTGTTGCGCAGGCTTGGCCGGTGCAGCCGTTAAGTCAGATAGATTGCCGACATTCAGCACTACGTTGTGCCGGGATTGTCCTGTAATGTGCCCGCCACTTTGAAACCAGGAATACAAGATGACTGACGCGGCACAGATTATTGCAACCCTCGGCCTCGAACCCCATCCCGAAGGCGGTCATTTTGCCGAGACCTGGCGGGCACCGGCACAAGCCGGCGAACGCAGCGTCGGCACGGCGATTTACTACCTTCTGCAGGCCGGTGAGGTCAGCCACTGGCATCGCGTCGATGCCGCGGAAGCCTGGCACTGGTACGCCGGCGCGCCACTGGAACTCTCGCTGTCGCCGGATGGACAGGATGTGATGCGTCATCAGCTCAGCCCCGACATCACCGCCGACGCGCGGCCGCAGCTTGTCATCCCGGCCGGCGTCTGGCAGTCGGCCAGGTGCCTGGGCGAGTGGACCCTCGTCGGCTGCACCGTGTCACCCGGGTTCGAGTTTTCAGGCTTTGAGATGGCGGCCCCAGGCTGGCAGCCAGGCACCCATTAACCGCCAGTGTCGGCCTGCAGTCCTGCCGCCTCGATTGCCGCTACGGCGCAGATTTCATCATTGTCGGACGTATCGCCGGTCACGCCGACCGCCCCGATGATGGCTCCCTTGCGATCCCGCACCAGGACGCCACCCGGCACCGGAACAAGATTGCCGTCGGCCAGTGCGTTCACCGACTGGACGAAATAGGGTTGTTCGTTGGCGCGGGCGAAAATGGCACGCGCTCCGATGCCCAGTGCAATGCAGCCATTGGCCTTGCCGAACGCCACCTTGAACCGCAGGGTTGAGCTGCCGTCCTGGCTTTCGCACGCCTTCACGGTGCCACGGGCATCAAGCACCACGACCGTCATTGGTTTGGTGAGGCCGATATCCCGCGCCTTCTTCAGCGCAACCGATACAATCTTGCGGCTCTTGGCAAGCGTGATGCTCATCTGGTCATGTCTCCTGTGCAGTGTCCGGCGTTTGCAGTTGCAAATGTTCATGACCACAATCGCACCGTGCGGTCAAACCGTATTGCGGGATAGTTTTCGCAGCCGCCTGGCTCAAACTTGTCAGCCCGGCACATCACCGTCATTGTCGGCCAAACTGGAGATGTCCGAATGAGACTTGCAGGCAGGAAAGCCCTGATAACGGGAGCAGCCAGGGGCATCGGCCTGGGCTGCGCCAGGCTCATGGTCGAACACGGTTGCGATGTGGTGCTCACCGACATCGATGGCGGCGAAGCAGATCGGGCGGCAAGCCGGATTTCCAGCCATCCGGCCATCGAGCTGGACGTCACCAGCAGGACGGCGTGGGCTGCTGCGATTGAACGCGCCGGCGAGCTGATGGACGGCATCAATGTGCTCATCAACAATGCCGGCATTATCATTCCCGGCACCGTCGAAAGCCTGGACGAGGCCAGCTGGGACCGCACCATGGACGTGGATCTGAAGTCCGTCTATCTGGGCTGTCAGGCGGCACTGCCTGTTCTGGCACAGAACGCACCGGCGTCCATCGTCAACATCGCATCGGTCTCCTCGATGATCGCAAGTCCGAATTTCGCCGCCTACAATGCCGCCAAGGCCGGCGTGCACATGCTGACAAAGTCCGTGGCCCTGCACGCGGCGCGCGCCTATTCAGACGTAAGGTGCAATTCTATACATCCCGCCTTCGTCGATACCGATATGGTCGATCAGGTGACCAGGTCTGAAGACCGTGATGCCAACACGCGCAAGCTGGCAGGACAAATTCCGCTGGGTCGCATAGCGACTGTTGAAGATGTGGCATGGGCTGTGGTTTACTTGGCCAGCAACGAGTCGTCATTCATGACAGGGTCTGAATTGAAACTGGACGGTGGTGTGTCCGCGATGTAGTCCGGTTGGACCGGTTCGCTTTGCTTTGAGACGGAACGCGCCCGTAAAGGAAAAATGAGAAAACGCATCGTCATAGTGCTGCATCAGGAAACCTCGACGCCGGGGCGCGTCGGCATGAAACTGGTACAGAAGGGCTATGAGCTCGATATCCGCAGGCCCGCCCTGGGCGACGCTCTGCCGGATGATGTGGCGGCGTATGCCGGCGCGGTGATTTTCGGTGGTCCGATGAGCGCAAACGACGATTGCGAGCACGACTACATTCGCACCGAAATTGACTGGATTTCAAAACCGCTGGCGACCGGCGTGCCTTTCCTGGGCATATGCCTGGGCGGCCAGATGTTGGCCAGAAACCTGGGCGGCAAGGTTTTCGGATTTCCCGACGACCGCGCGGAAATCGGCTATTACGACATTTCAGCCACCACCGAAGGCGGCGCCTACGGGCCATGGCCGCAGAAGGTGTACCAGTGGCACCGCGAAGGCTTTGAACTGGTGGACGGGGCGGTTTGCCTGGCCACGTCACAGGGCGATTTTCCAAATCAGGCGTTCCGCTACGGCAACACCGCATATGCCATCCAGTTCCATCCGGAAGTCACTCACAAGATGATGAACCGCTGGCTGGTCAAGGCCGAGGAGAGGTTGAAACTGCCCGGCGCCCGGCCGCGCGAAACTCATTTCAGCGACCGCTTCGTCCACGACCCGTCAGTGGATTGCTGGCTTGACAGATTCCTCGACAGCTGGCTGGCAAGCGCGCAAGCACCTGTATCGGTGCTGGCTGCCGAATAGCTCAGTTTCCACTCCTTTTCTGCTGTCTGAGCGGGGCTTGCGCCCGCCAGCTGTTGCATTTTGCAAAGCCGGCCTGTGCAATCCGCAATCCGGCATTGGTCCCATTACCGGCCCAAATGCTCCATATTGCGGTCTTATAGCTGACCCATACTACATTTAGCCGAGTGCCGGTTTGGCATGATGATTGCGTTGCCCCCGCCAGCGTTGAGATCATTGTATAGCGTACTCAACCAGATTGCACAGGAAGCGGAAGTGCCTGAATTCAGGCCTTCCGCTTTTTGCTTGCGCCCTGCCCGCTTGCGGCAGGCTTCAGGCCGACAGGCGTGAACACCTGCACCGGGTTGGCAAATCCGGACAGTTCGATCTTGCCGACCGGCTCTATGCCGTCGACATGGCGCTGGGCAAAGCCGGGGCCCAGCAGCACTGGGCAACCGGTCGCCTTGGTCGCCGATTCAAGCCGCGCCGACATGTTCACGCTGGAGCCGATCGCGGTGTAATCGAACCGGATATCCGAACCGAAATTGCCAACCGAGCAGATACCGGTCTCGATGCCGGCCCCCACCCGTATCGGCGGTTTGCCGTCTTTTTCGCGCCGGACGTTTTCCGTCGCCAGGGACGCCCGGATCGCCAGCACCGCGTTCAGGGCCCGGTCGGTGTGATCGGCCTGGTCCACCGGGGCATTCCAGAACGCCAGGATCGCGTCTCCCATGAACTTGTCGATGGTGCCGTCCCGCTTGAAGATTTCCTGGCTGGCCAACGTCAGGAACCGGTTGACGGTGGCGTTTATCTCATCGGCTGGCAGGCTTTCGCTGCTGGAAGTGAAACCGCGCATGTCCATCATCAGCACCGTGATTTCACGTTTCTCTGCACTGGTGGTCAGGTCGCGCCGGGTTTCGCTCAACATGGCAACAACGTTCGGTGACAGGTATTGCGAGAACTGCCGCGACAATTGCCGCCGGCGCGCATCGGACTCGCGAAACAGGCTGTAGACCTCCGCCAGTGCAACCGCCGCCAGGCCGACCGCGGGCTGAACCGGTTCATACAACTGGGCCGATTGCAGGTAAGCTGTGTAACCTGCCAGCAACGGCGCCAGGCACAGCGCCAGCCCGGCCGTCACAAGCAACCAGAGGCGATTGGCAAAAAAGTACGACGCCGCCAAAAGCAGCAGCGCCGAGACCAGAAACCACAACCGTTCGAGCGTCTTGGCATCAGCCGGCTCAGATAGGAACTTGCCGTCCAGAAGCTGGTTGGTCAGAACCGCGTGAATCTCCGCTCCGGACCGGGCTGCCACCGTGGGCGTGGTGTGAAACTTGTCCACGCCGAGCGCGTTCACTGACAGGATGGCGATCTTGCCCTTGAGCACGTCGCCTGCCTTGCCGGCCATGACATCGAGCGCCGACACCCGCGGGATTGCCGCAGCCTGTTCCCACAGCCACACCGCGCCCCCGTTTGACAGCGGGATGATCGTGTCACCCAGTTTCAAGGCTTCGAATCCGGACGGACGAACCCGCAGGGCATATCCAGTGCCTGACCTGTAGACACGGGCCAGCTCCAGGCTGAAGGCGGGCCACAGCGACAGTTGATCCGCCGTCTTTGCCGCCCACACCAGCGGGACCGTGCGCACAACACCGTCGCTGTCCGAAACCGACCGGACAATGCCCAGACCGGCAGCACCTGCGCGGATGGTCGCGGTCGAGGCGATGATCCCGGGCTGCCAGGGCAGTGCCTCCGCATTGCCATTGCCGACAACTGCCCAGCCGATGCTGGTCTGTGGTATTTTCGATCCCGGAAAATCGCCGATGCTGGTGGCAAGGATGGTCGGCGACGACGCAATGGTTCTGGCCAAAAGGTCGTCCCGGGCAACACCGCCGGGGCTTTCATCCGGTTCCGAAAACAGCACATCGATACCGAGCACCGAGACACCGGACCCGTGGATCGCGGCAATCAGGTCGGCAATGCGGTTTCGCGGCCACGGCCAGCGTCCCTCGACACCGATGGTTTCGTCGTCCACACCGACGATAACGACGCTGGATGCTGAATTGCCCCGTGGGCTCAGTTGCTGATAGGCGTCGAAGGACTTGCCGCGCAAGTCGTCGAAACTCGGATCAAACACAACATGCGATGCAATCAGCAGGATGATCAGGCAGACGACGCCAAGCTTTGCGCGCAGGCGGTCATACAGTTTGCCGGCTATTGTCACAACTGGACCAGCCTGTTGCGAGAACGGTCACGCAATTTGCTAGCAATTGTCACAACTGCCAAAGTCGTAATCGTCACCTTCCGGCCCAGTGCGGATGATCGGGCCGATGCCACCGGGATCACGTCCCGTGGTGCTGGGGGTCGGCAACTGTCCGTTCTGGCTCTGACACGCCGGTATCAGGCTGGCGCCGGGTCCGGCACATCCGGCATCGACCTCAATGCCCGGGCCTTTGTTGCCGGGCGCATTGGTGCCGGCTATGCGGGCCGGGCTGTCGAGAATGTCCAGGGTGTTTTGCAGCTTCACCACGCTGATTGAGCCACCATTGGAAACACAGGCAAACCCAGGCTTGGTGATCACCCGGACTTCATTTCGGGTGGCGCATGTCAGCTTGCCGGCACGCAGAATGCCGGTTGTCTCGCCACCATTGACTTCCGTATCCACAATGCCGCCGCGCACGCCGAGAATGACATGCGGCGTGGTGATCTTCATCTCGCCCTTCTTCGACACCTGGCCGCCGAAAAACCTCGATACGCCGCGGTCCATGCTGATGCCGAAATTGCCGTTGCTGCCGGGGCTGTACACGAACTCGTCAATGGTCAGGTTCGAGTTCGGTCCCAGTTTCACGCTCGACTGGTCCTTGAACACGATCAGCCCGAGGCCGGTCGCATTGCTGCGCAGCCGGTCACCAAGCGACACGCCGGCACCGACACCGATGACACCGGTGCCAGCCTTTCTGACCTGGGTCTGCACGGCCGTCATCTTGCCGACTGATTCCGCATATGCGCTGATTGGCGTTACCACGCTGAGCAATCCGGCGCAGGCGAGGCTTGCGATTACACGTGTCTTGTTTTTCATTTCATCGGCCTTTTTGGCGTTAGAAGCTTTTCGTGAAGCTCAGGCTCAAAGTATGCGACATGGACCCTGGGTCAAAGAACGCAAACGGCGGAAGATCATAGTCGCTCTCGCGCACCGTATATCCCAGATTTATCCTGTTATAGCCGTCCAGGTGGAAGGCGTGATCCCAGCTTGCCCGCCAGTAGGTGCCGGTTCCCGCGGTTGCAAACGCCGGGTTGAAGGCACCGTCCTTTGTCCTGAAATCGCCGATTGCCCCGGCAACCTGGTGTGTCCACAGTGCGCCAAACATCCGGTACGGCAGCACGCCGGCATAGTTCAGCTCAATCTCGCGCTGCCGGTTAACCGTGGTGTCGCCATCGGTAAACTCGCGTTGATAGCGCGCCGCTATGCCGACTGTATGCTCCGCCGTCAGCCGCCTGCTGGCGCCAACTTCAGCACCGACCCGGTGATTTGCACTCAGGTTTGTCGACTGCTCCAGGTTGGCATAGGAGACTTCGCCGTAAAACGAGGTATCGACAGACGGTTGCACAATCGCGCGAACCGATGGGCCCAACGCAACTTCTGAGACACTGGGGTTGTAAGTCCTGAACTGCCCAAATGCAGTAACCTGGATGCGCATTGCATCCAGCTCCACCACCGGCACGCCCTTGTCCAGCGTGAAGGCGATGCGGCCGCGATGATGCGCATAGATACCGCCGATACCGTCAAATTCGAAGACAGGGGTGAAAGGATCGTTGCCTCCCTGGTTGATGTCCTCATAGCGGCGCTCCACCAAACCGGATGCCGATACCACCAGCACGTCGTCCAGCGGCGTATCAAGATCGATTTTCAGCGCCGTGTTGACGGCGGCAAACGGGTTCCAGTCCTGACGGTCTCTCCAGTTGTTGTTGGAATCTTCAACGTCGAGCCACTTGGAGCGGATGCCGACGGTCATGTCGAGCACCCACTCAAACCCGTTCAGCGCACCGTTCACCTTGGCGGCCAGTTCCTCGGCCTGCTTGGTTTCTTCGGGCGTCAGGTCACCAACCGACAGTGCCACCTCAAGGTTGCGCGCGGCAAGTTCCCACGATCCGGTATTTGCGTACACGCTGGCCAGGTTCAGCCGGGCTCTGGCATCGCGCGGGTATTTGATCAGATGCTGTTCCAGCGTCGAGATGGCCTGGTCGTACTGGCCGACCTCGACGGCCTTAGACACGAACCGGCCGAGCACGCCGACATCTTCCGGCGAATCATATCTTTCCTGGAAAACATCTTCAAACTCGCCCGCGGACGCCGACGCGGAAAAACCAGCGCTGGCAAACGCCAGCATCATCGCGGCAATTGATATCGATGTCTTGAACATGGCAATCCGGCCCAGCACGTTAATTGTCAATTCGTGAGCGACGAACCCTTACCATGTCGTCACGTTAGTTTAAAGTCAGTGTAAGACGATTCTCAAAAAGTGTTGCAATTCGGCCACACCATTCCGATCTACCGGTTTGGTCTTAAAAAATACCCCTAACGCCTTTAAAAATCACTGCAAGCACCATTGCTTGCGCAATTCGAACACCCCGGCTAAACCATGCAATTGAAGTTTGCACCAACAAGGCTCGCATCATGCTTTCTCTCCTCTGGCTGTTTGATCAGGTCGTCTACATAATCTTCTGGATCATCATCATCATGGTGGTGATGAGCTGGCTGATCGCTTTCAACGTTCTGAACAATTCAAACAATGTCGTACGGCAGATCAACTACACCCTGCACCGTCTTACCGAACCCTTGCTGGCGCCGATCCGGCGTTTCATGCCGGATCTTGGCGGTATCGATCTCTCGCCTCTGGTGCTGCTGCTCGGGCTGATGTTCCTGCAAAGGTTGCTGCACGAGTATCTGGTCTGAATTTCAGCCGCGTTTGTCGTCATTGGAACCAACCTTGACGCACGCGGAACAGGCCGTCGCGGCCCACCCGCGCTAAATACTCCGGAAGCTTCGACCAGACGAAAAGGCATCAGAAACCCATGTGCGCAGCTAAAGTAATTGACGGTAAAAAGTTTGCAGAAGGCCTTCGCGGGCGCATTTCAACGGCCATCGCCGGTCTGAAATCCGACCATGGCCTGGAGCCGGGGCTGGCCGTCGTACTGGTTGGCGAAGACCCGGCCAGCCAGGTCTACGTGCGCAACAAGGCGAAACAGACCGTTGAAGTCGGCATGAAGTCAGTCGAACACAAGCTCGACGCTGCCACCTCCGAGGCCGACCTCCTGGGCGTGGTCGAAGACCTCAACAACGACCCGACCATTCACGGCATACTGGTGCAGCTGCCGCTGCCGGACCACATTGATGAAAACAAGGTCATCAACTCGATCAGTCCCGACAAGGACGTGGACGGGTTCCATGTCATCAATGCCGGGCGGCTGGCAACCGGCCAGGACTCGCTGGTGCCGTGTACGCCCGTCGGCAGCGTCATGCTGGCAAAGGACGCGCTCGGCTCGCTGTCCGGCCTGGAAGCGGTTGTGATCGGCCGCTCCAACATTGTCGGCAAGCCGGTGGCCCAGCTGCTGCTGCAGGAAAACTGCACCGTGACCATTGCCCACAGCCGCACCAAGGACCTGCCCGGCGTGGTGCGCCGCGCCGACCTGGTGATTGCCGCTGTCGGCCGGGCTGAAATGGTCAAGGGCGATTGGCTGAAACCGGGCGCCTGCGTCATCGATGTCGGCATCAACCGCATCGAGCGCGACGGCAAGAACCGGATTGTCGGCGACTGCGACTATGAGGACTGTGCCAAGGTGGCCGGATCAATCACCCCGGTGCCCGGCGGCGTCGGCCCGATGACCATCGCCTGCCTGCTGCACAACACCGTTCACGCCGCCTGTGCCATCAAGGGCGTCGCTGTTCCGGAAATGTAATCAGACCGCCTGCATCAACTGGCCTTGGCCCGCTCGATCGCCTCGACAATCAGCGTGCGCGCTTCCTCGGCATCACCCCAGCCGTCGGTGCGCGCCCACTTGCCGGACTCCAGGTCCTTGTAGTGCTGGAAGAAGTGCTCGATCTGCCTGACCTGTATTTCGGGCAGGTCGGTGTAATCGCGCACTTTTTCATAGCGCTTGGTGATGCGGCTGACCGGCACGGCGATAATCTTCTCGTCACCGCCTGCCTCGTCGACCATCTTCATCACGCCGACCGGGCGCACGGCGATCACCGCTCCCGGCACCAGGGTGCGTTGCGAAACCACCAGCAGGTCCACCGGATCGCCGTCCTCCGACAGGGTGTGCGGGATGAAGCCGTAATTGCCCGGATAGCGCATCGAGGTATACAGGAACCGATCGACCACCATGGTGCCGGCGGACTTGTCCATTTCATACTTGATCGGTTCGCCGCCGATCGGCACCTCGATGATGACGTTGACTTCTTCCGGCGGATTTGCCCCGATGGATATGGCGTCTATGCGCATTTGATTTCCTTCATATGCGGGTGTGGCGAGCTGGCTCCTGGACGGCACTGCTCTTTTATGGAGATCCTAATAGCATGAGAACACTGCTCTTGACTGCCTGTACTCTCGTCGCACTCGCTTTGCCGGCCCAGGCTGGCCAGATGACCAGCACCTATACCAAGCTGGATTTCAAGAAGACCTGCAAGATTCTGGAGCAGACGGACGAAGGCGGATCGGTCTCCATGCTGTGTCAGGGCTATCAGGACTATCCCGTCCATTTCGCCGAGGGCGACCTGCGCCATTCGGTGCAGTTCGGTCACGTCGATGGCGGCGAAACCGGCATCTGGCAGAGCTTTGCCCAGTGGAACCGGGTTTCCGACACCATTGAATGGCGACTGCGCGACGGCGTGCCCGTCGCGGCGATCCTGCGCTGGTTCATCGAAAACACCGATGACGCCGGCTCGGCCGATCCGAAAAGGGTGGGCCAGGTGCTGGTGGTGTCGCGCGTTGCACAAGAGACAGGCAGACAGGCCTGCGTGGTCGCCTATGTCGATGCGCTGGCCAACCGGGGCGCCAATCAAATGGCCCGCGACCTCGCCGACAGCCTGGCGGCGGACTTCACCTGCGGCACCGATAGGGCCGAATTTCACGGGCGGCGCGGCCGCCTGTCGGGTGACCCGAGCTAGTGATTCGGACAACCGTCATTCCAGCGGAGGCTGGAATCCATCTCTGCGCTGGCACCTGTGGCCAACCCGTATTGGACCCCAGCCTTCGCTGGGGGTGACGGTGATGTTGAGTTCTCCGGATGCCCGCGGCAGCCTGTCACGCAGCAAGGCCCCGCTTGCGCAACATCGCGTCCGCCGTCGGCATCTGCCCGCGAAACGCGGTGTAGGCCACTTCCGGATCAACCGAATCCCCGGACGAATAGATGTGCTGATGAAGCCGTTTCGCCAGTTCCGGATCAAACGGATCGCTGGCCTCTTCAAAGGCGTTGAAGGCGTCCGCGTCGAGCACTTCCGACCACATGTAGCTGTAATAGCCGGCCGCATAGCCGTCGCCATAGAACACGTGCAGGAAATGCGGCGTGCGGTGACGCATGACGATGGCGTCCGGCATGCCCAGTTCGGCCAGCACATCGGCCTCGAACCCGATCGGATCGGCGCTTGCGTGGTCGGCGTTCGAGCCCTGGTGGAAGCGCATGTCGACAATGGCAGACGAGGTGTATTCAATCGCGTCAAACCCGGCATTGAAGGTGCGCGCGGCCAGAACCTTGTCCAGCAGGGCCTGCGGCATCGCCTCGCCGGTCTCCATGTGCAGCGCATGGGTATGCAGGATCTCCGGCACCGTCAGCCAGTGTTCGTACAATTGCGACGGCAGCTCAACGAAGTCGCGCGCCACGGACGTGCCTGAAATCGACGGATAGGTCACATCTGACAACATGCCATGCAGCGCGTGGCCGAACTCGTGGAACAGCGTGCGCGCATCGTCGAGCGACAACAGCGCCGGCGAGCCCTGGGCCGGCTTGGCGAAATTCATCACGTTGAACACGATCGCATGCTGCCCGCCATCCAGACGGTGCTGCTTCTGCAGCATGCTCATCCAGGCGCCTGAGCGTTTCGACGAGCGGGCGAAATAGTCGCCGACAAACACCGCGCGAATGTCGCCGGCGCGGTCGCGCACCTCGAACACGCGGGCATCCGGATGCGGGCCCGCCACATCGGCAAGCTCTGCAAACGACAGGCCGAACAGCCGTCCGGCCACGTCGAACGCCGCCTGGATCATGTTCTCCAACTGCAGGTAGGGCTTGACGATCGCCTCATCCAGGTCGAATTCCCGCTCCCGCAACCTGGCCGTGTAGTAGCGCCAGTCCGAGGCCTTCAACGGCTCGTTATGGCCCTCCTCCGCAGCGATCTCGGCCAGCCGCGCGCCATGGTCGGCCGCGCTGGCCTTGGCTGCCGGCCACACCTTGCCGAGCAGGTCCTGCACCGCTTGCGGCTGCTTGGCCATGGTGCCGTCGAGTTTCAATGCCGCAAAACTGTCATAGCCCAAAAGCTCCGCCTTTTCGGCGCGCAGTTTCAGGGTTTCGGCGACAATGTCCGTATTGTCGCTGTCGCCGCCGTTCTGGCCACGCGCCGCCCAGGCATCAAACGCGGTCTGGCGCAGGTCAGGTCGCGACGAAGACATCAGAAACGGTTCGATGATCGAGCGCGACAGCGTCACCGCGTGTTTGCCGTTGTGGCCACGCTGGGCAGCGGCTTCCGCCATCGCCGCAACCAGGCTTTCCGGCAGGCCAGCCAGATCATCCTCGGTGTCCAGAACCAGTATCCAGTCCTTTTCATCGGCCAGCACGTTCTGGCCGAATTCGGCCGCCAGCGCCGCCAGGCGCTGGTCGATCTCGGCGAGTTTCTGCTTGTCGGCCGCCGCCAGCTTGGCGCCCTGCTTGACGAACCGCTTGTGGTGCTGCTCCAGCACCCGGATCTGTTCGGATGTCAGGCCGGCGTCGTTGCGGTCCTCATGCAGCGCGTCGATACGGGCAAACAGGTGCTCGTTCATGAAAATTGCGGACTGGTGCTTTGCCAGTTCCGGACCGATGTCGCGCTCCAGTTCCTGGATCACCGGCGTGCTGTCGGTGCCGGCCCGGTGCCAGAATAGCGCCTGCAGCCTGCGCAGGTCGCTGCCGGCCAGTTCCATGGCGTCGATCGTGTTGGCGTAGTCAGCCGGGTGCGGGTTGTCGGCAATGGCCTCTATCTCAGCCAGATGCAGCGCCATGGCCGGTGCGAACGCCGGTCTGAAATCGCAGTCTTCGATGGACGCAAAATCAGGCAGGCCGTGCATGCCGTCCCAGTTCACCAGTGCCGGTTTGATGTCGCGTTCACTTGCCATATCTGCGATGCCCTGTTGCTGGTTCGATTGCCGTGATTACTACGTCCCGTGTGTGCAGCAAGATCAGGGCAAAATCGTGTAGGCCGGCAGCCTCAGGCACTCAACGCCTCGTCATCGCGCCGTGAGGCCCGCTTGCGCTCGTGCACATCGAGAATCGCCTTGCGCAGCCGGATCGATTTCGGCGTCACCTCGACCAGCTCGTCATCGGAGATATAGCTCAGCGCCCGTTCCAGCGTCATGCGGATCGGCGGTGTCAGCAGCACCGCGTCATCCTTGCCCGCCGCGCGCATGTTGGTCAGCTGCTTGGCTTTCAGCACGTTGATCTCAAGGTCGTTGCCGCGCGTGTGCTCACCGACGATCATGCCGTTGTAGACTTTCATGCCCGGCTCGATGAACATCGGGCCGCGGTCTTCCAGCTTCCACAGCGCATAAGCCACCGCCTCGCCGTCCGAGTTCGACAGCAGCACGCCGGTATGGCGCGACGGGATCGCGCCCATGTGCGCGGCATAGCCATGGAACAGCCGGTTCATGATGGCGGTGCCGCGGGTGTCGGTCAGAAGTTCGCTCTGGTAGCCGATCAGGCCGCGCGTCGGGGCATGGAACACCAGCCGCTGCCGGCCGGCGCCTGACGGGCGCATGTCCTTCAGTTCGGCCCGGCGCTCCGACAGTTTCTGCACCACCGCGCCGGAGAATTCCTCGTCGACGTCGATGATCACCTCTTCCACAGGCTCCAGGCGCTGGCCGGTGTCCTCGTCGACCTGCATGACCACGCGCGGACGCCCGACAGTCAGCTCAAAGCCTTCGCGCCGCATGGTCTCGATCAGGATGGCGAGCTGCAGCTCGCCACGGCCCGACACCTGGTAGGCCTCGCCGTCCAGGTCCTTCACCTGCAGCGCCACATTGCCTTCGGCTTCCTTCAGCAGGCGGTCGCGGATCACGCGGCTTTGTACCTTGTCGCCTTCCTTGCCAGCCAATGGCCCGTCATTGACCCGGAATGTCATCGACAGCGTTGGCGGGTCAATCGGCTGCGCGGCAATCGCCTCGCTCACATCCGGCGCGCACAGGGTGTCGGCCACGGTCGCCTTGGACAGGCCGGCCAGCGCCACGATGTCGCCGGCTTCCGCCTCATCGACGGGCGTGCGCTCAAGGCCGCGAAACGCCAGCACCTTGGACACCCGGCCCTGCTCGACCAGCTTGCCTTCCCGGTTCAGCGCCTTGATCGACTGGTTCGGTTTCACCGTGCCCGAGCGGATGCGGCCGGTGAGAATGCGGCCCAGGTACGGGTTGGCCTCGATGGTCGTGGACAGCATGCGGAACGGCCCGTCTTCGACAACCGGCTCCGGCACGTGCTTGACCACCAGGTCGAACAGTTGGGTCATGTCGTCCTTCGGACCCTCCGGCTCCGACGCCATCCAGCCCTGCTTGGCCGAGCCGTACAGGATCGGGAAGTCGAGCTGATCGTTGTCGGCGTCAAGCGCGGCGAACAGGTCGAACACCTCGTTGATCACCTCCTGGTGGCGCTCTTCGTCCTTGTCGATCTTGTTGATCGCCACGATCGGGCGCAGGCCGATCTTCAGCGCCTTCTGCAGCACGAACTTGGTCTGCGGCATCGGGCCTTCCGCGGCGTCGACCAGCAGGATGGCGCCGTCGACCATGTTGAGGATGCGTTCCACCTCGCCGCCGAAGTCGGCATGGCCCGGCGTGTCGACGATGTTGATGCGGTCGCCCTGCCAGTCGACCGAGGTGACCTTGGCCAGGATGGTGATGCCGCGCTCGCGTTCCAGGTCATTGGAATCCATGGCGCGCTCGGCCATGCGCTGGTTGTCGCGCATGGTGCCGGACTGGGCCAGCAGCCGGTCGATGAGGGTGGTCTTGCCATGATCGACGTGCGCGATGATGGCGATGTTTCGAAGAGACATAGCGTTTCCGGACTTGAGAATTCGGTTGAGTTGCCCGCGCGTGTAACACAGCAAGCGCCAACAAGGTATGGGCATATTGAAGCGGATCGTTTGAGGGGTTGTTGCAACCGGTGTCTGATAATCAGGCGACCCGCGTCCTTGCAAACGTCATTGCGATCAGATGTCCTGACAAAATGGGCATCAGACACAAGACACTGCAATACTATCCAGTCCTGGCTCTGTATCGCATTGCAAATGGCCCGAATGAGCCCATTTCGGGTATTTCTGGACGGATTCGGATGGTCGGATCAAAAAGGGAAACTTAGCACGTTTTACCGCACATTTACCGGTAAGAAATACCTTGCGGTCAATTTGAGATTCAAATCATTGGCCCGATCTTATCATGCAAAGAGTAACTACCGCGGTAACGCTCATTCTGAGTTCGTTGTTTTTGACTGCATGTGGCCCAGAAGTCGAAACGAGCGACCCGATTCGAGTTGAATTTGTTGAGGCGTGTGATGGACTCCGCGCCTATAAGCGGATGGAAGCAAACGATCGGATCAATATGTGCAAGTGCTTGTATGATACGGCACTGCAAGGTCTGTCGGATGAGCAGAAGGACGGCGCCAGGTTCTACCTGTTGGAACAGTCTGGGATTGATGCTCGGTCCAGGAATCTCGTCAAGAAACCTGACATGGATGTCATGCTTGCCGCATCGAAAGCCGTTGGCGACGCGGTTAAGGAATGTCCCGCAAGATGAATGTCGGCGAATTGTTCCCTTCAGCTCTTGTCACGTTCGGCTACATTGACAGTCTCGTTTTCAGAAGTTGTGACCTGGTTTAGAAAGACATCTGCAACGAGCACCTCACGTTTGCTCGGTCACCACCGAGTTAGACGTTGATCATTCACAGCGAAAGTTCAAATTGTCCGCACTGAAGCCGGCGTGGAACAAGCGAAGCAGCGTCAGCTCAAGATCAGTAACGCAATTTGACACCGTAAGCTTGCCCCCTCGCTTGCTCAGACCGTCGGGATCCGGGATGTCAGTCCTCGACCGGGGGAAACCACGTCAGCGACGAGTGATGCAGCGAGATCAGAACCCTTCCGTCCAGCTTGTGGTAGGCGAAGGTGTAGTCGGCGCGGGTGGCGTTGCCGTCGCCGTCGATGAAGGTGTAATGCCCCATGTCCTTGTAGCCGAGCCCGCCTGCCTTGAGGATCGGACCGGCGGCGCTCTGGAACTCCACCTGCTTCCAGCCCCGATTGAGAAAACCGTGGTCATTGGGATAGTTCGGATCGCCACCGACAAAGTATGACCGCGCACCGTCGCGGTCGAGCCGGATGACGTCCGCCAGGGTCGGCTTGAACAGAACCGGTTCGTCCGGTGCCCCGAAATCATAAAGTTCCAGAAGCCGGTCGACGTCCTGCTCGGTCACGTACCTGGCCCAGGCGCGCTGCGCGGCGACCACTTCCGCTTTGGTCATAGGTTCAAAATTGCGCTCAGTAATTTGTCCGACTCCTCTCTGGTTGGCTATCAAAAGCCATGCTGGACGCGACCAGCCTGGTCCATACGCAGGCCGTGCCGACGAGCGAGCTACATTGGCATCACTCCTGAATGATCCAATGCCGTTCAGCGTTGTTTTGCAAAAGATCTCCCACCTCATGCAACTTTTTTGACGCTATCACCCTTGCCGGATCATTGTCGAGTTCGCTGTGCCGGCAGACGCGTCCCCGGCCAGCCTGTACAGCTGTCGCCAATCTGACTTCAACCGGTTCCTGCACAACGTACTTCCGGATCAATGGGCCTGTTCGATCCGAGCATTCAACTTGTCTGCGAAAAGACTGCCATCGCCTCGACACTAGTTGTGATGATTGAAATTGTACTTGGGCTTCGCCGCGGGCTGTGTACCTGCACCTGAGCCACGCCTGTGCCTGATGATGTACCTGTTGCGGTCCTCAAAGCCCACTTCCGTAGCCCCATCGACTTTTTCACGCAGGCCCTGCAGATACCATTTCATGGAATGGTCCGGCACGCTGATCTGGCCAAAAAGCCTTCCAAACGAGCCCACCGAAAACTCCATGCCTTGCGCCGCGCTGCCATAGACGTAATAGGGTCCGGACAGGAGGTTCACCACGGCGCCGATGTGGGCGTACTTCCGCTTGCTGCCGGCAAAGGTGTCCGGCAGAAAGACGACGGTATCATTCTGATAGATCAGCCTGAGCAAGGGCAGGTTCCAATAAGCTCTCGCTCCGGCAATATCGGTAAACTTCGGCTGCCCGAAGGTGGCTATGCGACCCACCTTGTAGCCGTCCACAGTCAGGTAGATCCCCAATATGGCTGCAACGGCTCCACCCAGTGAGTGCCCCGTCAAGTAGGTCGTGTATCCGGGCTTAAGCCGTGGTTTCAGATCCGCATAGATGTCACGCGCGGCGGTCCTGAAACCGTTGTGCATGAAGATGCCGGACTTGCGGTCGAGCACGCCTTTGGTGTCCAGATCCAGCTCAACGTTTGCATCATTGTCTGTTCCACGCACCGAAATGACCTGGATCCTGCGCGCGTCGTTGAAGTTCAGGACATACTGGACCTGTGACGTGCCCGGGGTGACAGCTGTCGCCTTGTCGGCGGACAAACGTCCGAATATTTCCGACGTGCCGTCATAGGCCTGGTTGGCAAGTCGGGCAACGTCATACAGCAGCCTGAAGTTGATGTCGGGAGACTGTGCTGCCGCAACGGAGACTGAACTCGACATCGCAATTGCAACCAGCACTGACCTGGCAATCGCGCCAATGCGCCCTTGAAGCGATTTAATACCATCCATCAGGGCGCCGGATCGATCAGGCATGAGCATTGCTGCGTCGGAAATAGGCCACGAAACTCAGGATAATCGCCGCCGATGAAACCAACGTCATCAGGGTTCCCGGCAAAAAATTCACATGGCCACCCAGGTCCAGGAAGATGAAGTAGCCCAGATCCGCCAGCCCGCCGACCATGGCGGTAACGAAGATGGCGACAGCAGATCCGCGCCAGATGAAAACCGCTCCAACAGTCGTTGCCAGGCCAAACCAGAACAGGTTGAACCCGTGCTGGTTGACCACCGCGTCCGCAGCATCCGGATACGCCAACTGCAAGGTGGCCGGATCCACCGCATCAGCAATGGCAGCGACCGCTGCCGACGTATCGCTGGACAGGACAACCACACCTGCGAACATGTGAACAAGGCCCCACACGATCCAGAGAATGGCTGAAGTCCTGAGCGCCAGCGAGTTCATGGTCTTAGACATTTCTGCTCCTGTTTCCGACGAGCGGATCTCGCCGGCACGCCATGCGACTGCTGCCCACGGCAAGGCCGGATGTATCCCTGCAAAGCACCGGCAAAGCTCGCAAGCCAGCGCAACGCGAGCATGACAGCTTCTGCAAAAGTTGAACTTCCTGCGGCAATCATCTACTGATCGCTGATAGTGCACAACGTGATATTTTCAGCACTTTATGCGCGATTTTGGAGCAAGTGAGTTGGACAAGTGGACCGAACTGCGAACCGCATACCAGGTCGCAAAACTGGGTACGGTCAGCGCCGCAGCTGAAGCCGAGGGCGTTCACCGGGCGACAATCAACAGGCACATCGATATTCTCGAGGCCGAACTCGGTGCGCGCGTCTTCTTACGCCATGCCCGCGGTTATGCTTTGACTGACGTGGGTGCAGACCTGTTGCAGGTGGCCGGGAAGGCCGAAGAACTGGTGAATGACCTTGCCGGGCGGGCGCGCGGACCCAACGGGCAGCTTTCAGGCGAAGTCAAGGTGACCACGCTGGCACCGCTTGCTCCCTTGGTGATGACGGGCATTGCCGACTTTCACCGCCGGTTTCCGGCCAGCTTTGTCACATTCATTGCCACTGACAACCTCGCCAGGCTGGAACATGGCGAGGCCCACGTGGCATTGCGTGCCGGCTCCAAACCGAAGCACCCGGATTACGTGGTGCAATCATTCGGAAGGCTCAGGTTTGGGCTGTATGCCCACGATACCTATGTGGCGCGCAACGGCTTGCCGGAGCGGGTGGAGCAACTATCCGGCCATTACCTGATCGGCCCCGGCGATGCCAACGATCGTGTGCCATTCCGCAGATGGATTGACGAGAAAGTGCCAGAACAAAGCATTGCGTTTCGCTCCAGCAACCCGTCTGTCATCCGTACGGCGGTCGACTCAGGTCTGGCGATGGGCTTCCTTGGCGAGCATGAAGCGTTGGGCCGGCCCGATCTCCACCGGGTTTTCCCGTTCCGCAAGGACTGGGCAGTCGCACTATGGCTTGTCACCCACGTTGACCTGCATCGCACGAAAAAGGTTCAGGCGCTGCTAGCGTGCATCAAGGATGCAAACCAGCTGCGCACCGGTTCGAAATGAAGAATACCGGGCACGAACTGGTATGGACAACATGTTGCCTTAACCGACCCACAGACCCAACGTGCCTGCGGCATGCCACCCCTATAGCTGGCGCTTCCTCGCCGCCAGCGTCCGCAAACGCAGCGCGTTCAGGCGGATGAAGCCTTCGGCGTCCTTCTGGTCGTAGGCGCCGCGGTCGTCTTCGAATGTCACAAGCTCGTCCGAATACAGCGACTTCGGCGACGCGCGCCCGACAACCGTGACATTGCCCTTGTACAGTTTCAGCCGCACCGTGCCTTCGACATGCTCCTGGCTCTTGTCAATCAGCGCCTGCAGCATTTCGCGTTCCGGTGCAAACCAGAATCCGTTGTAGATCATCTTGGCGTATTGCGGCATCAGGCTGTCTTTCAGGTGTGCCGCCTCGCGGTCCAGCGTGATGGATTCCATGGCCCGGTGCGCCGCCAGCAGGATGGTGCCGCCCGGTGTTTCATAGACCCCGCGCGACTTCATGCCGACAAACCGGTTTTCCACCAGGTCCAGACGACCGATGCCGTTGTCGCGGCCCAGGTCATTCAGCGTGGCCAGCACAGTTGCCGGTGACAGCGCCTTGCCGTCAATGGACACCGCGTCGCCTTTCACAAAACCGATTTCGACTGTCGTAGCCGCATCCGGTGCGGCCTGCGGACTGACAGTGCGCTGGAACACATATTCCGGCGGCTCCTCGTTGGGATCCTCCAGCACCTTGCCTTCCGAAGACGAGTGCAGAAGGTTGGCGTCGACCGAAAACGGCGCTTCGCCCTGCTTGTCCTTGGGCACCGGGATCTGGTGCTTCTCGGCGAAGTCGATCAGGTCGGTGCGCGACTTGAACGACCAGTCGCGCCACGGCGCGATGACCTTGATATCCGGGTTCAGCGCATAGGCCGCCAGTTCGAAGCGGACCTGGTCATTGCCCTTGCCGGTCGCACCATGGGCAATGGCGTCGGCGCCGGTCTCAGCGGCAATCTCCACCAGCCGCTTGGTGATCAGCGGCCGGGCGATGGACGTCCCGAGCAGATAGGTGCCCTCGTAGACTGCATTGGCGCGAAACATCGGAAACACGAAGTCGCGGACAAACTCTTCCCGCACATCCTCGATGTAGATTTCTTTGATGCCCATCATCTCGGCCTTGCGCCGCGCCGGGTCCAGTTCCTCGCCCTGGCCCAGGTCGGCGGTGAACGTCACCACCTCCGCGTCCAGTTCGCTTTCCAGCCATTTCAGAATGATGGACGTATCCAGGCCGCCGGAATACGCCAGCACAACCTTGTTCACCGAGCCCTTGCTGGCCATTTTGAATTCTCTCCTGTGGGAATAGCTGAAGCTTGCGCGGGACCTACCCCATGTTGCGGCAGGCCCGCAAGGGGGCGGACAATGTTCGAGCGCTTAGAAGTCGCTGGTGATGCCCTTTTTCTCCCAGTCGCCGAACCGGGTCGGTTCCGGTCCGTCGCGCCCGTCGATCTCGACCGGAAGCTCTTCCGCCACCTGTTCGGCGCGCCGCTGGCGGGCTTCCGCCAGCGCCCGTTTGGCCGCTTCGCTGAGCGGCGGTTTTTCTGCTGGTTCGTTCGGCATCACTAACTTCACATTGAATTATTGTGCATCAGCAAACATATACTGCTCATCAAAGGTTTTTGGCAATGTGTCGACGTGTCCGCCAGCGATGGAACGGGCACGCTTTCAGGTGTAGCTATGAATTATATGAAAACAGCCATGTTGCTGGCCGGCATGACCGCCCTGTTCCTGGTCATCGGTTTCATGCTGGGTGGTGAGATGGGCATGGTCATCGCACTGGTGTTTGCCGCCGGCACAAATGTCTATGCCTACTGGAACTCCGACAAGGCGGTGTTGTCGATGCACGGCGCCCAGCCGGCCAGCGAGACCCAGAACCCCGAACTTTACGCCATGGTCGCCAGGCTGGCCGACAATGCCGGCCTGCCGATGCCCAAGGTCTACGTCATGGACAACCCGCAGCCCAATGCGTTCGCCACCGGCCGCGACCCGGAAAATGCCGCCGTTGCCGCCACCACCGGACTGCTCCGGCAGCTCAACTATGACGAGGTCGAAGGGGTGATGGCGCACGAGCTAGCCCATATCCAGAACCGCGACACGCTGATCATGACGGTGACCGCGACCATCGCCGGTGCGATTTCCATGCTGGCCAATTTCGCCATGTTCTTCGGCGGCCGCGACCGCAACAACCCGCTCGGCCTGATCGGCACCATTGCCATGATGCTGCTCGCCCCGATTGCCGCCATGCTGGTCCAGATGGCCATCAGCCGCACCCGTGAATATGCCGCCGACCGGCGCGGCGCCGAAATCTGCGGCAAACCGCAGGCGCTGGCCGATGCCCTGCGCAAAATCGCCTCTGGCGCCGAGCGCATTGAAAATGATACTGCAGAGGCCAACCCGGCCACGGCTCACATGTTCATCATCAATCCACTGTCAGGCGCCCGCATGGACAACCTGTTCTCGACCCATCCGAACACCGACAACCGCATCGAGGCGCTGGAACAGATGTCGATGCCGCAAACCCAGGTCTATGCCGACAGCGGCTCCGGCCGGTCGGACGGATCAAGTGCCGGGCCCTGGTCAAAGGCCGGGCGCGGCACTGACCCCCGCGACAGGACCAACGGTCCGTGGGGGTGAAAAAGCGGCAGCGCGCCCGCAGGGCCGCCCAGCCGCCTCCGGCCGAGATCGAAGGCCTCGGCCTCCGGGCCGCCGCCGTCAACGCTGTATCCCTGGTCCTGTTCGAAAGGCGGTTCCTCGAAGATGCGCTCACCGACAGCTGTGCAGATATCGATGACCCGCGCGACCGCGCATTCGCGCACGCGCTGGCGGCAACCGCGCTGCGCCGCAAGGGGCAGATCGAAGCGATTCTGGACACCTATATCGAACAGAAGCTGCGGGCCCGCACCGGCCGCGCACCGGTCATCCTGTTGTGCGGCGTCGCCCAGTTGCTGTTCATGCACACCGAACCTCATGCGGCCATCTCCACCAGCGTTGCGCTGGCCGCAACGGACGACAGGGCCAGACGGCTCAAGGGCCTGATCAACGCGGTCTTACGCAATGTCAGCCGTGACCGTGACGCAATCGTGGCGGCGTTGCCGCCGGCAACGGCCAATTTGCCGAAATGGCTCAGCACCAGGTTGCGGGCCGACTTTGGCCCTGAGACGACAACTCAAATCGCCGACGCCCACACCCTGAAGGCCGATGTCGACCTGACCATCAAATCCGGCGCGCCGGACGATGACCTGTTGCAGCTGGGTGCCAGCCTGCCCATCGGCACCGTGCGGTTGAACAACCCCCATCCGGCTGTTCCCGACCTGCCCGGATATGCTGACGGCAACTGGTGGGTGCAGGATGTGGCCGCCTCTTTGCCGGTGCTGCTGTTCGACGACCTGCAGGGCAAGACAGCGCTCGACATGTGCAGCGCACCCGGCGGCAAGACGCTGCAGCTGTGTGCTGCCGGCGCTGCCGTCACCGCGCTCGACACATCTGCCTTTCGCCTCGAAAAGGTGGGCGAGAACCTGGCCCGGACGAAACTTCAGGCCAACTGCATCGCCATTGATGCGCAGGAATTCGAACCGCATCACCTGTTTGACGTGATCCTGCTCGATGCGCCGTGCTCGGCCACGGGCACCATCCGCCGCCATCCGGACATGCCCTATGTGCGCGGCAATGACGATGTGAAACTGCTGCTCGCGCTGCAACGCAAGCTGTTGCGCAAGGCCGCCACATTGCTGAAGCCCGGCGGAACGCTGGTCTATGCCGTGTGTTCGCTGCTTGCCGATGAGGGCCACAAGCAGATATCGGCATTCCTCAACGAGCACGGCGATTTCAAGCGGCAGCCGATTGCGCCCGGCGAAAGGCAGATTCCTGGGCATATCATCAGCAAGGCGGGCGACCTCAGGACACTGCCCCACAACACGATCGGCGACGCCAGCGGCATGGACGGCTTTTATGCAAGCCGCCTTCATAAAGTCATAATCTGACACAGCTTGTTATCAATTCGTTAACGAACTTTGGGCTTCAATGGGCGGCAAGATTCAGCAGGAATATGCTGCCCTATGGGCAACCTGCCGGAAACATGCACAACCCGGAAACCGCGCCCGAGCCCCATGAGTTCCGCATCGACAGTCCTGACCGGCCTGGCCAGCCTGAGCAGCAAGCAGCTCGTCAACAGGCTGGTGCGCGCGACCTCTCCGCAAATCCCCAGCCTGACCATGGCGCGCTGCTCCGGTCTCGGATTGCCGCTGGCGGCCATCACCAAGGGTGACGCGTCCCGCGCACCCGGCCTGTATCGCGGCATATTCGAGCTTGCCGGCTGCCGCGCGGTGCTGGCCGGAACCTCGATTTTCGAACTGCCAGACGCCCGTCCGCCGGCCTTTGACAACGCATTGAACGAATTCGGCTGGCTGCATGACTTGCATGCCGCGGACACCCAGCTCTACCGCATTTTCGCCCGCGGCATTGTTGCGGAATGGCTGGAGTTGAAAGTCTACAAAAGCGCCAGCGCGCGCCGCCCGCAAACCCTGGCGACCCGCCTCATCAACTGGATCCAGTGTGCGCCATTCCTGCTCAAGGGCGCCAGCCGCGGTTTTGAGACCGCGTTCATGAACAGCCTGACCCGGCAGACCCGGCTGCTGGCCCGGCGCGGTGTCAACCATTTCATTCCCACCAACAGGCTGATGTCGGCCATCGCCATGGTGTATGCGACCTACGGCACCACCGGTCTTGAGAGCTTGCAGAAAACCGCACTGTGCCGACTGTCGCACGAGCTGGATCAGCAGATCCTGGCCGACGGCGGCCACGTGTCACGCAACGGCCAGACGCTGCTCGACCTTCTGGTCCTGCTGGTCCCGTTGCGCGAGGCCCTCAACAAGGCGCTGATCGAAATACCGGAGCCGGTAAACGCCGCCCTTGAACGCATGCTGCCCATGCTGCGGTTCCTGTCGCACAATGACGGTGGCCTCGCTGTGTTCAACGGGGTCTCCAAAACAAGTGCCGGCCGGATCAGGGCGGTGCTGGAGCAGGACCAGGTTCACGGCCGCCCACTGAACAGCGCGCCGCTGACCGGCTATTCGCGTATGGCCCAGGGCCGGGCGTCGATCATCATGGACACCGGCATGCCGGCCGCACCCGGCCGCAACCCGAACGCCACCTGTTCGCCGTTGGCCTTCGAACTGTGCGACGGCCCGCATCGCATCGTTGTCAACTGCGGCAGCCGGCAGGGTGCAGACGCGCAATGGCAGGCTGCGTCGCGCTGCACCTCGGCCCATTCGACCATGACACTGGCCGGCCAGGACACCAGCACCGTCATCGACAATTTCTTCACCAGGCACCTGTTCGACACGCCCGCCCTGATCACCAGCGGACATGCCGAAGCCGAGGTGCGCAGCGAAGATCACGGCAGCATCATATCGGCCCGCCACACGGCCTATGTCAGAAGCTTCGGACTGGCGCACGAACGGCGGCTGTTTCTCAATGCCGACGGCAGGGACCTGCGTGGCGAGGACCGGTTTGTTCCTGAAGGCCCGCTTCCCGACGCGGCACTGGACCCGGCCTTCGCCATCCGCTTCCACCTGCATCCTTCGGTCAAGGCCACCCTGTCGCGCGACGGCGCCTGCGTCATGCTGTTGTTGCCCAACAAGGTCGGCTGGCGCTTTTCCGCCCGCGGCGGCAGGCTATCGCTTGAATCAAGCATCTACCTGCCGGACAGCAAGTCGGCCCGGCCCACCCAGCAGATCGTGATCTCCGGTGTCGCCGGCCGGCCGGACCGGGTTCTGTGGGCCTTCAAGCGCCTGAAGACTGCCCCTAAGCCGCGCCCGTCGGAAGCTCAATGCGAGCCTGAACTGCCATTGAGTTCGGGATAACTGACCTCAGCCCTGTTCAGCAAATTCAACCTACGTGTTAACGCTTGGCCAGTTTTTGCATCTAGCAACGGAGAATTTGGCCGATGAGCGCTATCCGCCGCGCCCTGCTGTCGGTTTCCGACAAGACGGGACTTGTTGAGTTTGCCAGTGAGCTTGCGAAGCTCGACGTTGAACTGATTTCAACCGGCGGCACGGCTCGTGCACTGCAGGAGGCCGGTCTCACGGTCACTGACATTTCCAGCTGGACCGGGTTTCCCGAAATCATGGGCGGGCGGGTGAAGACCCTGCACCCAAAAGTCCATGGCGGACTGCTGGCGGTGCGTGCCAACCCGGATCACCGGGCCGCAATGCAGGAAAACGGGATCGGCTCCATCGACCTGCTGGCGGTCAACCTGTACCCGTTCGAACAGACGCTGGCCGGTGGCGGCACTTACGGCGACCTGGTCGAGAACATCGATATCGGTGGTCCGGCCATGACCCGGGC
>JBCCVY010000003.1:0-32754 GCA_039194725.1 Pseudomonadota bacterium | reverse complement strand
GTTGGAGCCGATCAGAGTCTCCGGTTTCAGGTGCGGGCAAAGCTCGTTGAAAATCTTGCGCTTTACGTCTTCATCTTCAACAGCGGACTCGATAACCAGGTCGACATCAGCGAATTGATCGAAACTTTTGTATGGTGAAATTCGTTCGAGTGCGGTTTTGCGGTCGGCCTCGGTTATCTTCTCCGATTTGACCTGCCGGGCCATGTTGCCGTTGATGGTTGCAAGTCCTTATTCGATCTTTTCCGTCGATATATCGTACAAACCCACGTCGTAGCCGGACAGCGCGCATACATGTGCGATGCCTGATCCCATCTGACCCGCACCGATAACCCCGATTTTCTTGATCGTCATATTCTTCTGGGTCTTTTCATACCGCGAAGTTCTGGAGCCTATCGCGGGTGTTGCCGCGCGGCAAGAGAGTTTATCGCACTGCAATATAAAACCCGCCTGACGTTTCCGTCAGACGGGTTGGTGTGGAGTTTTTGAGACCTTTCCGGCCCCGGAATCGCTGGTCAGTATCCGGCTTTCGACAGCTCTTCGTCGAAGGCCGGCACGGCATCGAACAGATCAGCGACAAGGCCATAGTCGGCCACCTGGAAGATCGGCGCTTCCTCGTCCTTGTTGATGGCCACGATGACCTTGGAGTCCTTCATGCCGGCAAGATGCTGAATGGCGCCGGAGATGCCCACGGCGATGTACAGATCCGGTGCGACCACCTTGCCGGTCTGGCCGACCTGGTAATCGTTCGGCACATATCCCGCATCAACCGCGGCGCGTGAGGCACCGACAGCGGCGTTTAGCTTGTCGGCGACCTTTTCCAGCATGGCGAAGTTTTCGCCGTTCTGCATGCCGCGTCCGCCGGACACGATGATACCGGCGGATGTCAGTTCCGGCCGGTCGGACTTGGACAGGTTTTCACTGACATAGGAGGTCAGGCCCGGGTCGGCAGGCGCATCGACCTTTTCGATTGATGCGGAGCCGCCGGTGCCGGCTGCATCAAAAGATGCGGTCAGGACGGTGATGATTTTCTTGGCACCTGTTGCCTGAACGGTCTGGACGGCGTTGCCGGCGTAGATCGGGCGCTCAAAGGTATCGGCACTGTTCACCGCAGTGATGCCGGACACCTGCATTTCGTCGAGCAGGGCCGCAACCCGCGGAGAAATGTTCTTGCCGTTGGTTGTTGCCGGCGCGACCATGGCGTCGTGGTCCGCCATCAGGCCGACGATGAGCGCCGCCATTGGTTCGGCCAGTGGGCGTTCAAACATCGCGTCGTCGCAATGCAGAACCTTTTTCACACCGTCCAGGCCAGCGGCTTCCTTGGCAGCGGCGTCTGCATTGTGTCCTGCCACCAGCACGTTGATGTCGCCGCCCATCTGCGCGGCGGCGGTGAGTGCCTTGTGGGTTGCATCCTTGAGGCCGGCATTGTCATGCTCGGCAATGAGGAGAATGGCCATGATCAGATAACTCCTGCTTCGTTCTTGAGCTTGTCGACAAGCTCGGCAACCGATGCCACTTTCTTGCCGCCCTGGCGTGCCGGTGGTTCAACGGTGGTTACAACTTTCAGTTTCGGTGCCAGATCGACACCCATGTCTGCGGCGACCTTTTCATCAAGCGGCTTCTTCTTGGCCTTCATGATGTTCGGCAGCGATGCGTAACGCGGCTGGTTGAGGCGCAAATCGGTGGTGACGATCATCGGCATCTTGACCTTGATGGTCTGCAGCCCGCCGTCGATTTCGCGGGTGACCTCCGCGCTGTCGCCGCTCAGTTCGATCTTTGAGGCGAATGTGGCCTGTGGCCAACCCATCAGCGCCGACAGCATCTGGCCGGTCTGGTTGCAGTCGTCGTCGATGGCCTGCTTGCCGAGGATGACCAGGTCAGGCGTTTCCTCTTCAATGACAGCCTTGAGCAACTTGGCAACACCCAGTGGCTCGACGTACTCGTCATGCTTGACCAGAATGCCGCGGTCGGCACCCATTGCAAGTGCGGTGCGGATGGTTTCCTGGGCCTGCTGAGGGCCGACCGAGACGGCGATCACTTCGCTTGCGGTGCCCGCTTCCTTGAGGCGCAGGGCTTCTTCCACGGCGATTTCGTCGAAGGGGTTCATCGACATCTTGACGTTGGCCAGTTCGACACCCGAACCATCGGCCTTGACGCGGATCTTGACATTGTAGTCAACCACCCGCTTGACAGCGACCAGTACTTTCATTTGAGGCAATCTCTCTCGTTAGTGGGAACAGCTGCCCAGTCGGGTAGCGCCCGTGCGATCAGTCGCCACACGCAAATTTTGCGAGGCGTGGGCGGGACCCTATGGTCGAGTTGCCGGGTCCGTCAATGCGATATTCGTCAATTTGGGGTCAATTGCGACCTCTGGTCACAATTTTTCGGCATAATTGGCCTGACCTTAAGCCCGCGTCAGGCCGCTCTTGTTCCCAGGGTGCTCCGGAACAGGGCAGTCACAAGAAAGCCCGCCGCAAATCCGCCGATGTGTGCCCACCAGGCCACGATGACTTCGCCTTTGGAGTTATCCAGATACAGCGACAGGAACTGAAACCCGATCCAGGCGGCCAGCGCCCAGCCGGCAGATATGCGCAGCGGGACCTTCATGAACAGCAACACCCATACCCGGGCCCTGGGATAGAGCACCAGGTAGGCACCCAAAATGCCGGAAACGGCACCGGAGGCGCCGACCAGAGGTGCGGTCGAGTCAGGATTGGCGATGACATGGGCGCTTGCCGCAACGATGCCGCAGACGAAATACAGCACCAGGAAACCGACATGGCCGAACGCGTCTTCCACATTGTCGGCAAAAACCCACAGGAACGCCATGTTGGCGATGAGATGCATCCAGCCGCCATGAATGAATGTGTAGGTGATCAGCGTCAGCGGTTCGGGAATATCGGCCAGCGAGATTTCACTGAACGACAGATCGCCGATTTCGCCCGGCACCAGGCCGAGTGACGTTGCGAAGGCAAGCTGGCTCATGCCGAGATTGCCATACTGCATCATCAGGAACACACCTACATTGGCCAGGATCAGCGCGCCGGTCACAAACTGGAAGCGGATGACGGTTAGAGGCGTGTTGTCATGCAGGGGCAGAAACATGTGATGGACCTTCGCCAGCTAAGTACGATTCGAACCTGAACAGGTAGGATCATTAGCAGGATCGTCGGCAAAGTGTTAGAGCAACATGAGCCCGGACGGGTTCATGTTGCTCCAACACCGCACCGCGGCCGGTTGGCAGATGGGGCAAGACGGCAAACGGTGCATTTGCGAAAAAGCCCCGACCGCACCGCCAGAGCGGCCGGGGCCCGCACCACAGCCCTGCAGCGTGGTCGCACTTGCAGGGGCGGCGCCATTTACTCAGCGGCGGTATGAGCGCCGTATCCGGCAGTTCCCGGTGTTTGCATTGCAGCCTCCGGATTTCCGGTACGTGCGACCTGCCGGGCCGGTCACCCTTTTTGTGCCGGCGCACTTGCCGTTGTAGCAGCCGCCGCTTCGCGCGGCGCTTCCGCCATAGGCGCCGGTCGCTGTTTGCCTGGCGCCGCAGGCACTTCCGACACATCCTGCCCTGCTCCGGCTGTAGTAGTTAGGCCCCGAGCCATACCAGGAATAGGACTTGTAATGGGTGTTCCAATAGACCTGGTTGTAGGTGACGACAGGAAGGCCGACGGCGCGGAAAGCGGCGGGCGTTACGATGACGGCCGTGCCGCCGCTGGAGACAGTGATATAGTTGGCGGATGCCCAGCCGCGGTGGCCGCTGTATGAGACGTCGCACCAGGACGCACTGGAATTGCATCCGTAAATCCGCACCGAGCTCGACCCCGGTATTGTGGTCACGACGGGATACTGGGTCGACGGTCCTGCGCGAAGGTTGAGATCCGTGGTGATGGTTGCCGAATTCGCTGCCTGGGCAGGCGAGGCAAATGCGGTGAGGGCCACCAGTGAGGCAAAAATGGCGTTTCTGTTCATTGTAGATACTCCTGATTGTATGTTGCATACGGTCGGGACGGCAGTAGGTCTGTGCCCGCTGCAGACTCCCGGGTGTGACGTGGTCAGGTTTTCAGCTGTTGCAGGCATTGTCCGGCGGCCCGGGCATTGGCTCTAGCGTCGGCGCGGCTCAACTTGCCGGACCGCACGAGAGCACGGGTCTCGTCCGTTACCAGTTGGCGGAGATTGGACGTGGCGGTCACGTTCGGGGCGGTGGCGTCGTAAATCTGCTTGGCGGGAGGCGCAAGCGACGCGGCGCAAGTTTCCGCCTCGACCTTTCCTGCCAGAGCGGTGGCCGGTAGTAGGACAATTGCGAATGTGATAAGATACTTCATCGTGTCTTCCTCTATTTGTGGTTAGGCACTTTCTGCATCTACAGGTAGCCGTTGATTTTGGGACTTGCTACTCGCTTTCCAGTGTCAAGGTTTTGTTTGTGAGAGATGAGACAACGCTCTGAAAAGAAACGAATAAATCCCCGCCAGAAACGGGCGCACGACACCATGGACACAATCATGGAAGCAACTGCTCAGGTTTTGGAGCGCGGCGGGAACGACAATTTCACCACCAATCACATCGCTGTGCGCGCCGGTTTCTCGATCGGCACGCTGTATCGCTACTTTCCGCACAAGAAGGCGATCCTCAGAGCCATGGTCGAGTCAACGCTGCAGAGACAAGATCACAGGATGCGCGAAATACTGGCGCCAGACAGGGCCGCATCTGCCGATGAGATCATAGAACTTGTGGTCGGTCTCATGATGGAACCGTTCGTCAGCCGCAGCCGGGTGCGCAAGAGGATGCTGATGGGGCTGATAAATGAAGCCGACCTAGTCGCCAAAGCAAACACGGCGAACATGCAGATGATGCGCCTTGTGCAGCAGCGCCTGGTCGAAATCGATCCGCAGCGTTTCCGCGAGCCGACGGACCTGTCCTGTCGAATGCTGTTGGGCACCATGCTGGGCAACATGCGAACGACGTTGTTCATCGACGAGGAGCACCTGCATGAGCCGGCTTTTCGGCAGGAACTTGTCGGGCTGTTCAAGCACGTCGTCGCGGCCAAAGACTAGGCGGCATTGTCAGCCGGGCCGGACCTGGATCATTCTAGCCCTGGGTCGCACCGGGCTGCCACAACACATCGCCATCATGACGGGCATTCACCCAGCGGCTCGCCACGAACATGAAATCCGACAGCCTGTTGAGGTAGGTCGAGGCTTCCGGCGAGACCTGCTCGCCGGGGATGGAAGCAAGCTCGACGATATGGCGCTCGGCGCGCCGGCACACGGTGCGGGCCTGGTGCAGATAGGCTGCTGCGGGGTGGCCGCCGGGCAGCACGAAAGAGCGCAGCGGTTCCAGGTCGTCATTCAACTGGTCTATCTCGGCCTCAAGACGGTCAACCTGGGTCTGCTTGATGCGCAAAGGTTCCCAGGCAAGTTCCTCGCCGGTATCGGGTGTGCACAGATCGGCGCCCAGGTCGAACATGTCGTTCTGAATGCGGGCCAGCATGGCGTCGAGCTCGCTCATGTCGCTGCCGGTCGTGTGCAGACGCGCGACGCCGAGGATCGAGTTGGCCTCGTCCACCGTGCCGTAACTGGCGATGCGGGCATGGAACTTGGGCAGCCGCTGCCCGGTGGACAGGGCCGTGGTTCCGTCATCCCCGGTCTTGGTATAAATCTTGTTCAGAACCACCATGGTGCCAGCATCCTGCCTGTCGGTTGATATACGTTGTGGATTGGCCGGACTGTACGCATCCGCGCAAGGTCAGTCTACCCGCAGAACCCGCGCCGGATTGGCGCGCAGGGCCGACCATGTGGTGATCAGGCCTGCAGCCACCGTGACGGCCAGTGCCACCAGGGCGGTTGCCACGGCAATCAGGCCGGAGAACTGCCATTCGAGTCCGAGTATCTGGGTGATGATCGCCCATGCGCTTAAGCCACCGGCGATGATGGCGAACGCTGCCGTCGCCAGACCGAGCAGAGCATATTCAATGACCAGCGCCCGCAGCAACTGCGACCGGGTTGCGCCATAGGTTTTCAGAACCACCGCGTCGTAGATTCGGCCGGACAATCCCGTGGCCAGTGCGCCGCCGAGCACCAGAATGCCGGCCAGCACGGTCACGGCGTTGGCGCCGCGAATCGCGGTGATGAGTTTGCCCATCAGCGAGTTTATGGCGTCCAGCGCATCGCGGACCCGGATCGAGGTGATGGTCGGGTAGGGGCTGGACACAGCCTTGAGGATGTCGAGCTCGCGTTCCGGGTCGGCTTGAGCCGTGACCACAAACATGTGCGGCGCGCCGGCAAAGGTGTTGGGCGAGAACATCATGACGAAGTTGATCTGCAGCGACCGCCAGTCAACGGCGCGGAAGTTGGCCACTTCGGCGGTGATCTCCCGGCCCAGTACGTTGACGCTCACAGTATCGCCGATCTTGAGGCCGACACCTTCGGCAATGTCGGCGGAAAACGATACCAGGGGTTTGCCGGCATAGTCCGGCGGCCACCAGTCACCTGCGGTCAGTTGGCCGCCTTCCGGCGCGGTGGCTGAGTAGGTGATGCCGCGATCCCCGCGCAGCGCCCATGCCGCATCGGCGCTGACCTTGACCTGGCCGGCCGGTACGCCGTTCACCTTGACGATGCGGCCGCGCAGCATCGGCGCCCGGCTGACCGATGAGGCCCCGGATTTCGTCAGTGTCTCGCCGAACTGGTCGGCTTCGCTGGAATGCACGTCAAGGAAGAAGAAGCTGGGGGCCCGGTCCGGCAGGTTGTCGCGCAGTTCCTTGGAAATGTTGCTGTCTATGAGCGACAGGCTGACGAACAGCGTCAAACCGAGGCCCAGAGACAAGACAACAGATGGCGTCGGGGTGCCGGGCCGGTGCAGATTGGCGATGGCAAGGCGGGTCACGGCGGACCGGGCGCCGGTGGAGCGCGAGGCAAGCCACATCATCAGCCTGGCCATACCGGTCAGTATGGCGAAACTGGCGAGGATGCCGGCGGCGTAACCGTAGGTGATGCGCGGATCCGGAAACGCTGTGAGCGTGAGGATGAAGATGCACGCAAGCGCGATCACAATGACCAGCCAGGAGGCCGGACCCGGCCAGGCGATCTTGCTGGTCAGCATATCGCGAAACAGCGCACTGGGCGGAATGCGCCCGGCGCGCGCCAGCGGCCATACCGCAAATGCGATGACGATCAGGTAACCGAACAGTCCGGCTCGTACGACCGGCCATGGTTCGATGCCGACGGACACCGGTATCGGCAACAGGCCCGACAACAGGGCGCCGGCCAGCGGGGGCGTGGCAAGCCCGGCCAGCACACCAATAATGATGCCGCCCGTGGCAACAATGAACACCTCGATGAAATAGGTCCAAAACACCAGCCGGGCCGACGCGCCAAGGCATTTCAGCGTCGCGATGTTCCTGGTGCGCCGTTCCAGGAACGCCTTGACTGCATTTGCCACCCCGACGCCGCCGACAATCAGCGACGTGAGGCCGACAAGGGACAGGAAAAACGTCAACCGGTCGATGAAGCGGCGCACACCGGGTGCGGCATTCTCGCGCGAGCGTACCTTCCAGCCCTGGTCCTGAAGCAGCGGCCCGGCCTGGTCCACGATGGTTTTGACCATGGCGTTGTTCGCCGGTTGCGGCAGCGCCACCCGGTAGCGCCAGTTGATCAGGCTGCCGGGACGTGACAGGCCCGTCGCAGCCAGCGTGTCGGTTGCGATCATCAGCCGTGGGCCCAGCACGAAGCCATCCGAAATCCGGTCCGGTTCGCGCACGATCGCGGCATTGATGACGAGATCGGAGTTACCCACCCGGACAATGTCTCCTACTTTCACGTCGAGACGCGCCAGCAGGGTTTTCTCAACGACAGTGCCGGCGCGGCCTGACGGGTCGGTGCGCAGGGCGCGGCCCAGCGGCATGTCCGGTTCCAGCTGCAGCTGGCCATACAGCGGGTAGGACTCGTCGACCACCTTGACCTCAACCAGGGCCGACGACTTGTCGGGAACCGCCGCCATGGCCCGCAGGGTGGCGACCTTGCTGACCCGGCCCGCTGCGGCGATGAAGCTGCGCTGCTCGCTGCTGGGGGTGTCGTAAAGCGTGGAAAACTCGATATCGCCGCCCATCAGCGAGCGGCCTTCATTGGCGATGCCGGTGTTGAGCGCGGACGACAGGGCGCCGACCACGGCAATGGCGCTGACGCCGAGGATCAGGCAGGCCAGGAATATGCGAAAGCCCTGCAGTCCGGAGCGCAGTTCACGCAGGGCAAGGCGCAGCGCCGTTGACAGCAGGTGCATCATGAGGCCGCGCTGCTGTCGGAATGGATCAGGCCATCCCTGATCTCGATTCTTCTGGAACAGCGCGCTGCGAGGTTCGGGTCGTGAGTGACCAGCACCAGCGTGGTGTCGCCATCGGACTGCAGGTCGAACAACAGGTCCATGATGGTATGGCCGGTCTCCTGGTCGAGGTTGCCGGTGGGTTCGTCGGCCAGGATGATCCTGGCGCCGGCCGCCAGGGCCCTGGCGATTGCCACGCGCTGCTGCTCGCCACCGGACAACTGGCCGGGATAGTGATCCAGGCGATGGTCCAGCCCGACCCGCTTGAGTTGCTTGCGGGCCAGGTCGAATGCATCACCGGTGCCGCGCAATTCCAGCGGCACGGCGACATTTTCCAGCGCCGTCATGGCGGGGATCAGGTGGAAGGACTGGAACACGATGCCGATGTTGTCGCGGCGAAACACGGCCAGTTGGTCTTCAGTGAGCCCGTTCAGGGTATGTGAAGCGACCTGCGCGGTGCCGCCGGTGGCTGCTTCGAGACCGGCAATGACCATCAGAAGCGTTGTCTTGCCGGAGCCGGACGGACCAACCACAGACACGGCTTCACCGTTTGAAATGGTTAAGTCTATACCCTTGAGGATTTCAACAGGCCCGGCACGAGATGACAACGTGACCTCGACGCCGTTAAGACGCACCGCGTTTGCCTTGTCGGGAAGTTCTGAGATACCTGCTTCGGTCTTGTCTACGCGAGCGTCCATGAGCTTCCTAACGTTTGTGTGTCCGGTTCAGACCACGTCTTGTTGCGGCTAAGTTTGACTTCTATGTGTGTAGCAGACGTAATCATGCAAGGGATTCCGACGCATCATGCAATCAATTTCTCGACGGCAGGCGGTCAAACTGCTGGCGGCCGGCTCGCTGACACCGCTAACGGTGCCTGCGTTTGCGGAAACACCTTTTTCAATTGTTGCGCTTGGCGACAGTCTGACTGCCGGGTATGGCCTGCCGCCGGAAGATGCCTTTACCACACGACTTGAACAGCGCCTGAAACAAAACGGGCTGAATGTCGAGGTTGTCAATGCGGGTGTTTCTGGAGACACCAGCAAGGGCGGGCTGGCGCGGGTTGACTGGTCGGTCCCGGATGGATCCGACCTGGTGATTGTCGAACTGGGCGCCAATGATGCGCTGCGCGGCATCTCGCCAGCAGAAACCGCAAAAAACCTCGATGCAATCGTCACGCGGCTCAAACAACGCGGCATAAGCGTGTTGCTCGCCGGCATGCTGGCGCCGCCGAACATGGGCAAGGAGTACGAGGATGCATTCAATGCGATCTACCCGGAACTGGCAGAAAAGCACGGGGTGGAGCTGTATCCGTTCTTTCTCGACGGGGTGGCGGCTGATCCAAAACTCAATCAGGCCGACGGCATCCACCCCAATGCGGCAGGTACCGGCGTCATCGTCGAGCGCCTGTCACCGATGGTAGACAAGCTGGTCCGCTCACTGGCATCGTGACTTGAGATTGTCATATGCTCAGGTTTAGCCTTGGGATGCGACAATGATTCGGCGATAGCACAGGAGGGACTGACAATGCCTCGACTGTTCACTGGCGTAGAACTTCCATCAGATGTGGGTCAGGATCTGGCAATCATGCAGGGCGGCATTGAAGGCGCCCGCTGGATTGACCCGGACAACTACCATCTCACCTTGCGGTTCATCGGTGATATTTCTGACCGGGCAGCCGATGACCTGACAGGTGAACTGCAACGCGTCGTAGCAATGCCTGCATTCAACATCTCGCTTGCCGGCATGGGCGTGTTTGGAACGAAAAAACCTCATTCCCTGTATGTGAAAGTCGAGGAAAGCCCGGATCTCAGGCGTTTGCAGGCCATGCATGAGCGGGTGTGCCAGTCTCTGGGAATGCCGCCAGAGCAGCGCAAATTCACCCCGCACGTAACCATCGCCCGCGTTCGCGGGGCCATACCAAGGCAGGTTCAGTCCTATGTCGGTGCCCACAACCTGTATCGTTCGCGGGTCTTCGATGTCAGTCAGTTTGTGCTGTTCTCGGCGCGCGCATCGCGTGGCGGTGGCCCTTATGGCCGCGAGGAGGTTTATCCTTTGGCGCGGGCGGCAATGTGAGTGACGAGGCCGCGGGCAGCCTGTTCAATCAGGTCAAGCGCATGGTCAAATCCGTCTTCGCCACCGTAATAGGGATCGGGAACTTCGCGCACGGGCAGTTCTCCGGCGAATTCAAGGAACAGGTGCACCCTGCCGGTGGATCCATCCGGCTGCATTTCCCGTAAACGGGCGTAGTTGCTGCGATCCATGGCGGCAATGATGTCGAAACGGTTGAAATCTGCAGCCTCGACCTGGCGTGCACGCTGCTCGGTTATGTCGATTTCGCGCATCAGGGCGGCTTTCACAGCGCGCGGGTCCGGCGGCCCGCCGACATGCCAGCCACTGGTGCCGGCGCTGTCGGTCTCTATGTGTGCCAGGCCCGCCTTGTCGAGCGCTTGGCGCACCGCGCCCTCGGCCATGGGCGAGCGGCAGATGTTGCCGAGGCAAACGAGAAGGATGCTTTTCATGAGCGGATTCGGTAACCTTGTTGGAAAAATCTAAAGGATCATCAGCAATGGCAGAAAAACTTCAAGGCCCGGCGCGGGAAAAGGCAATAGCGGACCTCGCAGGATGGGCAGACGTAGACGGCCGGGACGCGATCTCGAAAACCTTCATATTCAGCAACTTCAACGAGGCGTTCGGCTGGATGAGCCGTGTCGCCATGCAGGCGGAAAAGCTCGATCACCATCCTGAGTGGAGTAACGTCTACAAAACTGTCGAAGTAACGCTTGCAACGCACGATGCTGGCGGGGTAACTGATCTTGATGTCAAATTGGCACAATTCATGAATAAAACTGTAACCAGCTAGGGTCAGGACCCATTAATCTTATCCATTGTGCGGGAGGATGTTTTGCTTCTGACAAGGCGAAAGGGCGCAGGAAACCTTATGGTTTTCAAGCCCTTGCAACGCGGTCAGGGGCAAAATAGACCCCGCCCTTCGGGTTTGAAAGAAAACACCCGCCTGAAGGCGAAAAATGCTCGACAAGGCAGAAAGCCTTGCCTTGCGCTGTTTCACCGTCATTCGAATGTTTTCTTTCAAACAGAATGGCATAAGATTAATGGGTCCTGACCCTGGTGATTTGAGCTAAACAAAACTTAATCCTGACCGGACTTGTCAGGCATGCTGTTTGTGCTCATATTCAATCTTGTATTAATCCGTTCTCCAAGGGAGTTGAAAATGGCAGACCTAAAATACCAATCCCAGGCACCTGCAGGCAGGCAGGCGCAAGAGATTGACGAGGGCCTGCGGTCCTACATGCTCGGCGTCTATAATTACATGGCGCTTGGCGTGGCGGCTACGGCCATCATAACCCTGTTTGTGGCGTCCTCACCTGCACTGCTTGCGGTGGTCAGTTCGCTGAAATGGGTGTTCTTCATCGGCATTCTGGGCATGGGCTTCCTTGCTCCGCGCATGATCTTTTCCAACAGTGCTGCGGTCGCGCACGGTGCTTTCTGGGGTTACTGCGCCCTTTGGGGCTTGGGCATCGCACCGATGGTCGGCCACTATATGGGGGTCAGCCCCGGCATGGTCGTGCAGGCCTTCGGTATTGCGGCGGTTACGTTCGGCGCCACCAGCCTGTTCGGGTACGTCACCAAGCGCAGCCTGTCCGGGCTTGGAACCTTCTTCATGATTGCCACCATCGGCATCATCATCGCCATGGTTGTCAACGCACTGTTCATCGGATCGGTCGGGTTCAGCCTGGTTGTTTCAATCATCACGGTCTTGCTGTTTGCCGGCATTACCGCTTATGAGACCCAGATGATCAAGGAAATGTACGTGGAAGGCGATGGCACGGTCGCAGCTCGTGGCAAGTCGATCTTCGGTGCCTTCATGCTGTATGGCAGCTTCATCACCATGTTTATCCACATCCTGAACATTCTCGGGATCATGAACTCGGACTGATGTAAGATTATCTGATCACGTCAGAAACATTGAACCCCCGCCGTGCAGCCGTACGGCGGGGGTTTTCGGTTCGGGAAACAACGCACTGACGTGAAGATAAAGTCAGGCGCTGACCAGTTTCGGTTTCTTCAGCAATACCTTCAGCACCTGCCCGAGATCGTGGCCGCGGCGCAGTATCTGGCCGCCGGGCGCAGTGACCGAATACGCACCCTGTTTGCGGGCCAGCCTCGGGTTCTTCTCGATGCGGTAAAGGGGTTGTTCGGAGCTGCGGCGGAACACGGCAAACACAGCGCAATCCTTGGTGAAGTCCATGGCGTAATCACGCCATTCTCCCGCTGCTACCTTGCTTCCATACAGATTGAGGATTGTTGCAAGTTCTGTCCTGTTAAATGCGATCTGGCTGGTCTTTTTTGCATAAAGGGGTTGCTTTTCTTGCGTGTCGTCGTTCGCCTGCGGGCCGCCAAATGCGGCCCCCAGCGCAACAATCTCTGGCTCTTCGCTCATCCAACCTCCGCTTAACTATTTGTATTAAGGCTGTAATATCTTTGGCGCGAATGCAAATTCAGTCAAGACCGTTTGATGATTCAGCGCCGCGAAAGCAGCAGTCGCGTCATGCAAAGATAATGAAACTGCCCAATTCCAGACACAAATAGACCCAAGAATCGTCAGGAACGCGGAACAGTATTCACCTGTTGCCTCAAGGTCCGGCTCCAGATCGTTTCGGATATCTCAGCCCCCCAGCCCCCCGTGGCGAATTAGGAGCCGGACCTGTTTTCAAAGTTAGTGAGTTTGTGAGTAGTGTTTGATTACAGCCCCGGTAGGGCGTGTTAGTCAGCTCAGTGAGTAAGATCCGGCGGCGCCTTTGGTGCCGCTGTTTTCTTTTGGCGAGGGAAGTTTTGCGTCGGACTTGATCTGACGTCGCAATATTCCAATATTCTGCTACACCGAATCACCGTTTCTGCAACTCCGGCCAGACCACTGACCGGGATTGCGGTCCTTTGGCATGATATGTTCAACCGGGAGGCAATTGTTCGACATGTCCAGCAGCACAACGCAGTCAGGCGCCAAGCCAAAGCAGTTCCAGGCCGAGGTGGCCAAGCTTCTGCACCTCATGGTGCATTCGGTTTATTCCGAGCGAGAGGTGTTTCTGCGCGAACTGATTTCCAACGCTTCGGACGCTTGCGACAAGCTTCGATACGAAGCGCTTAAGAACGACAAGCTGATGCAGACCGGAGGCGACCTGCGCATCTCCATCAGCCTGGACAAGAAAGGCAAGACGCTGACCATCGCCGACACCGGCATCGGCATGGATGCAAAGGAGCTGGCGGATAATCTGGGCACCATCGCGCGCTCCGGCACACAGGCGTTCATGGAGCAGATGGAGGCCGCGGCCAAGAAAAAGGGCGACAAGGACGTCAACCTGATCGGCCAGTTTGGCGTCGGTTTCTATTCCTCGTTCATGATTGCCGAACATGTCGACGTGGTGTCGCGCAAGGCCGGCGCAAAACGGGTCAACGTATGGAGCTCCGACGGCACCGGCACCTACACGGTTTCAGAATACAAGGGCGATGATGCGCCTGAACGCGGAACATCGATCCGGCTGAAGTTGCGCAAGGATGCCAAGGAGTTTCTGGAAGATCAGCGGCTGCAGTATGTGGTGCGCACCTATTCCGACCATGTCAGCCATCCGATCTACCTGGGCGACGAGCAGGTCAACTCCGGCAGCGCCATCTGGGCACGGGGCAAATCTGACGTCACCGAAGAGCAGCATCGCGAGTTCTTCGGCCATGTGGCCGGCGTCATCGGCGACCCGGCGATGACAATTCATTACCGCGCCGAGGGCCGCAACGAATATTCGGTGTTGCTGTATGTGCCCGGCGAGAAGCCATTCGACCTGTTTGATCCGGAACGCAAGGGCAAGCAGAAACTATATGTGCGCCGGGTCTTCATCACCGATGAGGCGGAGATGCTGCCGTCCTATCTGCGATTCGTGCGCGGTGTGATCGACAGCGAAGACATGCCGCTGAACATCTCCCGCGAGATGCTGCAGGACAATCCGACCGTTCACGCCATCCGCAAGGCGGTCACCAAGCGGGTGCTCAACGAACTCAAGAAATGTGCAGACAAGAAGCCGGAGGTGTTTTCCAACATCTGGTCGGCGTTCGGCCCGGTGATCAAAGAAGGCCTTTATGAGGACATGGAGCGCCGCGACCAGCTCTATGACATTTGCCGGTTCCGGTCCACCTCCAGCGAGGGCGAGGAGACCGTGACGCTGGCCGATTACGTTTCGCGGATGAAGGAAAACCAGACCGGTATCTACTATCTCACCGGCGACGATGCGGCCAAGGCGGAAGTCAGCCCGCAGCTTGAGGGCTACAAGGCGCGCGGCATCGAGGTGCTGTTGCTGACCGATCCGGTTGATGCGTTTTGGGTGCGCACGTCGCTTGGCTATGACGGCAAGCAATTCAAATCGGTGACCCAGGGCGGCGCTGATCTGGATGAGATCCCGCTCGAGGACAAGAAGGACAAGAAAGACAAGTCCGACGATGCTGCCACAGCGACCCTGGTGACGGCCTTGAAAACGGCGCTGGGCGATGCGGTTCAGGATGTTGCCAAGTCGACCCGGCTGACGTCATCTCCGGTCTGTATTGTGGCTGGCGACCATGGCTTTGACCGGACCCTGGAAAAGTACCTGGCGCAACAGCAGGGACAGACGTCGATCTCCGCGCCGGTGCTGGAGATCAATCCCGACCATGCGCTGATTGCCAAACTGGCGGAACGCGCCGGCAAGGGCGAAGACATGAGCGAAGCGGCCAGCCTGCTGCTCGACCAGGCGGTCATCCTGGAAGGGGAGGTGCCGGCCGACGCAGCCGGGTTTGCCGAGCGCCTGTCGAAGCTGATGCAGCAGGTGTATGAATGAGATCGCGTCATGCAGTTATCACGGACCTGTCACAGACCGGTTGAACAACTGAGATGATTGCGCGGCAGGTTTGACCCCTCTGCTTCAACATGAGAGGCTCAAACCATGTCCAACAAGATCAATCGTTTCTCCCTCAGTCGTCGCGACGTGCTGCGCACCGGCTCAGCCTGTTTCGCGGCCGGCTGCCTGTTTACGCCGTCCATCAGCCGTGCCGCGGACCGTCCGGTCATCAGTCACGGCCTGCAATCAGGTGATGTCACCGGTTCTTCCGGCGTGGTCTGGGCGCGCGCCGACAGGCCTGCTCGAATGATGGTGGAATGGTCCACCACGGAAAGTTTCGCCAACGCCACACGCGTTCAGCCTCTCGACCTGATCGACGGCACGGACTTTGCCGGCAAGCTGCCACTGGTCGGTCTGCCGTCCGATCAGGACATCCACTACAGGGTCGAGCTGCTGGACCTGGCGGACTTTTCCACCGCGGGTGAGGCGATGACGGGCAGATTCCGGACCGCGCCCATGAACAAGCGCGACATCTCGTTTGTCTGGTCCGGCGACACCGCGGGGCAGGGCTGGGGCATCGATGTGGACCGCGGCGGCATGAAGACCTACCGCACCATGGCTGGCCACACGCCTGACTTCTTCATCCACTCGGGAGACACCATCTATGCCGACAATCCGGTCACGGCGGAAAAACAGATGCCGGACGGGGGCATCTGGAAATCGGTGACCATCGAGGAAAAGGCCAAGGTTGCCGAGACCCTCAATGAGTTTCGCGGGCAGTACAAATACAACCTGATGGACGACAACGTGCGGGCCTTCAATGCGGCTGTGCCGATGTTCGTGCAGTGGGACGACCACGAGGTCACCAACAACTGGTATCCGGGCGAGATGCTGACGTCCGATGACCGCTACAAGGTGAAATCGGCGTCCCTGCTGGCGGCCCGCGCGACACAGGCCTTTCACGAGATGAACCCGATCGCGGTGAACCCGCATGAACCCTACAGGGTGTACCGCAAGATCTCCTACGGGCCGATGCTGGACATCTTCATGATCGACATGCGCACCTACAGGGGCAAAAACTCGAAGAACGATCAGGATCGGCGCAGCGCCGACACCAGCTTCCTGGGCCGCGAACAGCTCGATTGGCTGAAGCGGGAAATGCTGGCCTCAAAAGCCACCTGGAAGATTGTTGCCTCCGACATGCCTATCGGCCTCGTGGTTGGCGATGGCGACAACTTCGAGAATGGTGCCAACGGCGATGGCCCGGTTCGCGGCCGCGAATTCGACATCGCCGAAGTGCTGTCATTCATCAAGGTGAACGATATCCGCAACACGGTCTGGCTGACGGCGGACGTTCATTATACCGCGGCGCATTACTATGATCCGAACAAGGCCCAGTTTCAGGATTTTGCGCCGTTCTGGGAGTTTGTTTCAGGCCCGCTGCATGCCGGCAGTTTCGGACCCAACAAGCTGGACAATACGTTTGGACCGGAAGTGAAGTACGTCAAGGCCCCGGAACCGGGCCAGGTGAACCTGCCGCCGTCGTTCGGGCTGCAGTTCTTCGGCCATGTCAGGATTGACGGCAAATCGGAGGTCATGACGGTGACCTTGCGGGACGCAGACGATGCCTCGTTGTGGTCTGTTGACCTCGAACCGAAGCGGTCTCAGGCCATATGAAACATGCAGGCCCCGGGTTTGGTGCCCGGGGCCTGTCACTGGAGAATGCTGGGTGGGCTAAGCTGCCTTCTGCTGCATCAGGCCACGATTGACCAGGGTTTCGGCGATCTGCACCGTGTTCAGTGCGGCCCCTTTGCGCAAATTGTCCGACACGCACCACAGGTTCAGCCCATTGTCGATGGTTGCATCTTCGCGAATGCGCGAGACGAAGGTGGCGTAGTCACCGACGCACTCGACCGGTGTCACATAGCCGCCGTCCTCGCGTTTGTCGACGACCAGCAGGCCCGGCGCTTCACGCAGGATGCTGCGCGCCTCATCGGCGGTGATTTCACGCTCAAACTCAATATTGACGGCTTCGGAATGGCCGACAAACACCGGCACCCGGACGCAGGTCGCGGTCAACTTGATCTTGGGGTCGAGTATCTTCTTGGTCTCTGCCACCATCTTCCATTCTTCCTTGGTGTCGCCGGAATCCATGAACACGTCGATGTGCGGGATGACGTTGAAGGCTATCTGCTTGGTGAACTTTTCAGGCGTCGGCGGATCGGTAACGAAGATGCCCTTGGTCTGGGTCCACAGCTCATCCATGGCAGCCTTGCCGCCTCCGGACACGGACTGGTAGGTGGCAACCACCACACGCTTGATCTTTGCCGCGTCATGCAGCGGTTTCAGGGCCACCACAAGCTGGGCCGTGGAACAGTTGGGGTTGGCAATAATGTTCTTGCGGTCGTTGCGCGCCATGTACTCTTCAAGCGCGTGGGCGTTAACTTCCGGCACAATCAGCGGTACTTCGGCGTCGTAGCGAAAAGCCGACGAGTTATCGATGACGATCGGACCCATCCTGCCGATCCTGGGCGACCACAGTTTCGAGGTCTCGCCGCCGGCGGACATCAGGACGAAATCAACCTTCGAGAAATCAAACGTCTCCAGATCCTGGCATTTCAGGGTCTTGTCGCCGAACGACACCTCACGGCCGACTGACCGGCGCGAGGCGATAGCGTGGACCTCTTGAACCGGGAACTCACGCTCGGCGAGGATGTTCATCATTTCCATGCCAACATTGCCGGTGGCACCAACGATAGCGATATTGTAGCTCATCTGAACTTGTCTCCAGGATGACCCTGCTCCCGCCTCAGGTGTTTTGAGAGGCCTTTCCAGGGTCTTGGCTTCCGGTGCATCCTCCCACGGGAGAGAAAGGCCGGGAGTGAACGCAAGGTTATGTGGATGTCTTGACTGGTTTGGATTTGACTGTTTTGGTCAGGCCAGCCGTCATCGAGCCGTCGGTGAAGACGGTAATGGTGACATCGGTTTTAACCTGCATCTGCATAGTCAGATCTTTCCCTTGCGAAGAGTCCCTTCAAGGACGCCTTGGCTTGTAGCAGTTTTCGCCAAACAGTCAATGAAGAGTGTCGGGATTGCTTAAGCGAGTGCTTCCAGTTCGGCCAGGATGGCATCGCCCATCTCGACGGTGCCCACCTGCTGCATGCCGTCCTGCATGATGTCACCGGTGCGCAGGTTCTTGTCGAGGGTCGAAGCAATGGCGGTCTCAATCTTGCCGGCCCATTCGCCCATGCCCAACGAATAGCGCAGGCACATGGCAAATGACGCAATCATGGCGATGGGGTTTGCCAGGCCCTGGCCTGCGATGTCGGGGGCGGAACCGTGAACGGGTTCGTACAGCGCCTTGCGCAGGCCGGTTTTCTCGTCGACCGCGCCAAGCGAAGCCGACGGCAGCATGCCGAGCGATCCGGTCAGCATGGCGGCAACATCAGACAGGATGTCGCCGAACAGGTTGTCGGTGAGAATGACGTCGAACTGCTTCGGCGTGCGCACCAGCTGCATGGCGCCGGCATCGGCCAGCATGTGCGACAGCTCGACGTCCTCATAGCCGTCCTTGTGGGTCTGGGTCACGATCTCGTTCCACAGCACACCGGACTTCATGACGTTGCGCTTTTCCATGGAACACACGGCATTGCTGCGGGTGCGGGCCAGCTCAAAGGCGACGCGCGAAATGCGATCGATCTCATAGCTCTCGTAAACCTGGGTATCGACGGCCCGTTTCTGGCCATTGCCGAGTTCGGTGATTTCCTTCGGCTCGCCGAAATACACTCCGCCGGTGAGTTCGCGCAAGATGAGGATGTCGAGGCCCTCAACCAATTCCTTTTTCAGCGATGACGCGTCGGCCAGCGCCGGGTAGACGATGGCCGGACGCAGGTTGGCATACAAAGCGAGATCCTTGCGCAGGCGCAACAGGCCGGCCTCCGGCCGCTTGTCATAAGGGACCGTATCCCATTTGGGGCCCCCCACGGCGCCGAAGATGATGGCGTCGGCAGCCATGGCCTTTGCCATGTCGGCATCGGAAATGCTCTCGCCGTGCGCATCATAGGCTGCACCGCCGACAAGTCCTTCATCCAGCTCAAAGGACGCAATGCCCTTGTCCTGAAACCACTGAATGACCCGGCGGACTTCGCCCATGACCTCCGGACCAATGCCGTCACCGGGAAGCAGGAAAAGCGTGTGGGTAGCCATGATCATTTCAGCCTTTTTTGTGGGGATTCAACTGTTGGCGTCTGGGTACTGCGTGACGGCGGACTTGGCAAGAGGCAAGGAGGGTGGGCTCAATAATATCGCTCACGCGAGTTGGCTGGCGCCAACCGCTCCACGGGGGCGCACTTCGTGCGGCGCGCAGTCGCGCTTGCCTCGGCACATTCCGTGCCTCGGAGGCGTTCATCCTTACGATCGTGCTGAATTCTGGAACTAGGCCCAACGGGCCTCGGGCCGGTCAGGCCCGCCCCAGCGGAGCGCAGCCGCCAGGCTGCTTGCGTGAGCGATACAAAACTTCCTCTCCACCCCACCAAACTCTCGTGAAATTGTCCCTCAACCCCCCATCCAAAATACATGAACCTGATATGAACGCCCGGCTCAGGTTTGGTTCAGGGCTCTCCTACTAGATTGGGGACAGTTGATTTGAAGACCAGCTGCTCCGGCAACGGGGCGTCACACAAAACAAGACCTGACAAACCGACTTTAGGAGACCAGAGATGTTCAAGAAAACCGCCATTGCCGCCATTGCCGCACTGACCATTGCTGTTGCATCGGCTTCACCTGCACAGGCCCTGTCCAAGAAGGGTAAATTCTTCCTCGGCCTTGGCGCGGCCACGGCCTTAGGCATTGCTGCTGCCCATGCCCATGGCGGTTATTATGACGGTTACGGCCACGGCTATCGTGGCGGCCGCCACTACCGGCGCACGGCACGGCGCTGCGCCCGCCGGTTCGGCTGGCACACCTGGCGCTGGGAGCGCTGCATGTACCGCCGCGGCTACTGATTGATCCCAGCAAGAATTGAAATGAAGGCACCGTCGGAGACTTCCGGCGGTGTTTTCGTTTTGTGGGGATGGATTGTTTTACTCCGCTCACGCAAGCAGCCGTCGGCTGCGCTCCGCTAGGGCGCACTTAGTGCGACGCGCGGTCGCGCTTGCCTCGGCACTGCGTGCCTCGGAGGAGTTCATCACAGCTGTCATCCCAGCGAAGGCTGAGATCCAATACTACCTGAAAGTCGGGTACTCGCAGAAGGATGGATTCCAGCCTTCGCTGGAATGACACTTATGAATAGGTTTGTTCAAGATCGGAGAACGGCCTGAGCGCAGCGAAGAAAGCTGTTCGACCACCAAAAATCACTGCCTGCGTGAGCGAAATAGACCTATCTAACTCAAATTCTCACAGCTTCAATCCGGAACCCCGCCTGGGCCATGGCCTGTGCCGCGGGATGGCGGCGCAATTGCTCTGCCATCTCCTGTGCCACTGAAAACGGTTGCCATTGAACCTCGTGGTCCTCGCCGAACCAGACGTCTTCAAGTCGTTCATCCAGACCGTTGGCCCAGGCGGCAATCTTGCCGGCCTCGGTCAACAGAACAATGGCTGCGGGTGGTTCGCTCAACTTGCGTCGGGACAACTCACGCTCATGCGACTTACGTCGAAAATCAATCACATCACTCATGCAACAGGTGATGCTGCGAGTCGGGTTAATGCAAGGTTTTCAAATCCTTAAGCAAGTCTTACCAAGAGTCTGTTTTGAAACACCTAATAGCTACGTCCTTCGGTATCAGACGTCTTCCCAGGGAAACGTGTCCAGCGCCTTTACGCCATCCGGCGTGACCACAACTTGTGTCTCCAGCTTGACGCACTCCTTGCCCCCTTTCTCGCCGATCAGGCTTTCAACGCAGACCACGCTGTTTTCCTCAAAGGTGAAATCATAGGCCCTGTCAAAGTCTGGATGCAGCGGCAGGGACGGGTACTCGTCGCACAGGCCGACACCATGCAGGGCAACGGAATACCGGCAGGGTTGATACTTCTCCGGAATCTGCCAGGACCTCTCGTTGAATTCGCGCGATGTCATGCCGGCCTTGAGGATCGAGCAATTGTGTTCGATCTGCTCCAGCGCAGCCGAGTACAATTCATGCTGTTTGGCGTCGAACTTTGTGTGTCCGATGGTCCAGGTGCGTGAAATGTCGGCGCAGTAGCCATACGGTCCGATCAGGTCCGTATCAAACGCGATAATGTCGCCTTCACTGGCGACGAAGTCAGACGCTTCGGAAAACCACGGATTGGTCCGCTCGCCGATGGTGAGCAGGCGGGTTTCGATCCATTCGCCGCCGGAGCGGATGTTTTCATAGTGAAGTTCGGCCCAGATTTCCTGTTCGGTCTTGCCCGGCAGTGAGTGCTCCCATATGCGCGCCATGCCGGCCTCACAGACGCGGATCGTCCACTTCATCAGTTCCAGTTCTTCAGCCGACTTGATCTCGCGGGCCAGTTCGGTCAGTTCCTGGCCTTCGACGATGGTCACGCCACGTTCGGCAAGCGCGAATGTGCCCATCGGTTCCAGCTTGTCGACGGCCAGACGCATATTGCCGCCGCCGTGGGCTTTCAGTTCTTCGACAATCTCGTCAGCCCAGGCATTGACCCTTTCGTTCAGGCGGTTGCCGGCGGAGAAGTAGAACCAGCTCTTGGCCGGCCGGATGTCGCGCACAGTCGCAAGGCCATCGGCCAGATGTTCCGAACTGTGGTACTCGAAATTGATCGAGTGGCTGTCGGCAAACAGCATGGCGTAGTGAAACGGGTTGTGCGTGCCCCACAGCTGCATGTTGGACAGGTCGAACGTGTAGCGGATGTTGAGCGGGTCGTACATCAGAATGGCCGCGCAATCGTGCTTGATCACCTGATCCAGCATGCGCTGCCGGCGATAGTCGCGCGCCTTGACCAGCACCGAGTGCGGCACCGGAGAGCGCATCGGCTTGTCCTTGCCTTCCGGGTTGAAATAGGACTTTTTGCGGTCGTCACTGAACACGGCATCAAGCATGTCTGCTTCTCCTGATATCATGCTGAAAATTCGCTCACACGGTACGCTGCCCTGTCGAGCCAGGTCGGGTTGATTTCAACACCCCAACCCGGCGCGTCGGTTACCACCGCCTTGCCGTCGGTGATGGTGTAGGGATCCTCGACGAACAGGCCGTCCTGCCAGGGATAGTAGTCCTCACCCTCGATGGAGAACTCCAGGTACTTTCCCGCATTGGGAATGGCACGCAGGAGGTGCATTGTGCACAGCGTCACCAGCGACAGGTTGGCACAATGCGGCGTGCATGGCAGTTTCGCCTCGGCAGCCATCTGCGCCACGCGCAGGGTGCGCACCATGCCGCCCATGTACATCACGTCCGGCTGCACCACATCGACGGCCCGCATGCCGATCGTGTGCCGCCACCATGACAGGTCGCAGTCCTGTTCGCCGCCGGTGACATCAATCCCCAGCGCATCGGTCACCTGTTTGGTCTGTTCGGGTTCCCAATAGGGGCATGGCTCTTCAAAATGCGACACACCTTCAGCATCCAGCAGGTTGCCAACCTCGATGGCACGCTGCGGCGAAAACCCGGAATTGCCGTCCACCAGCTTGGCGGCGCCATCTCCCAGTGCCTTGCAGACAACAGGCACAATGGCCTCGGTGCGCCCAGGCCATTCATCCACATCCCGGCCGCACTCGGCACCGACGCGAAATTTGAACGCGTCAAACCCGAACTCATCGCGCAGCCTCAGGAACCGGGCGGCTTCATCTTCAGGCGTGATGTCCCGTTTCATCGAAGAGGCATAGGCCCGCAACGGTCCAGGTGTGCCGCCAAGCAGTTCAGCGACCGGCTTTCCCTCGGCCCGGCCGCGCAGGTCCCACAGGGCCGTATCCAGTCCGGCCATGGCGCGGCGCAGGTAGGAGCCGGGAAACTTGTGTTCACGTTCGGTGATGCGGTCGAGCAGGTCGTCAAAATCGTAAGCCGGTTCGCCAAGCGCGTATGGCGCCACCTGGCGATGAAAGACCTGCGCAGTGATGTCCGAGTGATAGGTGGATACCTGGCCCCAGCCGATATCGCCGGTATCGGCGGTGGCCCGGACAAAGCCGACAAATTCATTGGCGAAGGTTTCCAGCTTGACGATTTTCATTGCGTCAATTCAACTCCTCATCCGTTCACCGGCAGGATCGAACAACGGGTCATGCTGGATGCGGGCAGGGCGCATGTCGCCAATGATTTCGATCTCGAACCCGGATGTCTCCGAAACCAGGTGTTTCGGGATGTACCCTTGCGCCAGCGACGCATCGACGAAATGGCCATAACCGCCAGATGTTACCCAGCCGACAACTTCGCCGTTGTGGGAGACCGGTTCATCGCCGATGACATCTGCGTCGTCTGCATCGACGACAAAGGTGACGCGGGCCAGTCTGCCGGCGCCGTCACTCTCGGCCTGCGCCTGGTCACGGCCGATGAAGTCGTTCTTGGTCAGGTCAATGAAGCGGTCCATGCCGGCTTCATACGGCCCGTAGATCGGCCGCAGCTCGCGGTACCAGGTCGGGAAGTTCTTCTCCAGCCGCATGGCCAGCAAGGCGCGCATGCCGAAATTGACAATGCCGTGGCCTTCGCCGGCACGCATGATAGCCGTGTAGAGCCGGTGCTCATATTCCGGGCGGACCCAGATTTCGTAGCCCAGGTCGCCAGTGTAAGTGATGCGGTTGACCCTGGCCGGAACACTGGCCACGTCGATTTCGCGATAGTCCATGAACCGGAAACCTGCGTTGCACACGTCCTCATCGGTCAGGGCCGCCAGCACGTCGCGCGATTTGGGGCCCGCAATGGACAAACCGACGAGGCCGAGGTCCAGGCGCTCGACCCGCACCGAGCCGTCGTCCGGTAAGTGCTGTTCAAACCAGCGCATGTGGTAGACCTGCGCCGGGGCCGAGCCCCACATCATGAACCGGTCATCGGCCGCCTTGGCGATGGTGAAATCGCCGATCAGCTTGCCCTGCCGGTTCAGCATCGGCGTCAGGCAGATGCGCCGGGTGCGCGGCATCTTGTTGGTCATCAGACGCGACAGGTAGTTTTCGGCGCCCGGTCCGGTGACCTCGTATTTGGCGAAGTTGGCAATCTCGGTGACGCCAACGCGCTCCCTGGTGCCCAGCACTTCGGCTTTGACATGGGCAAAATCATTGGAGCGCCGGAACGAGAAGATGTCGATCGGCTCAACGCCGTCGGGAGCGAACCATAACGGCACTTCCAACCCCCAATTGTCGCCCATGACGGCACCCTGGCTCAACATGGTATCGTACAGCGGTGTGGTCTGGTGCGGCCGTGCCGCCGGACGTTCCTCGTTGGGATAGCGGATGGAAAACCGCTTGGAATAGTTTTCGCGCACTTTTTCATTGGTGTAGGTGCGGGTAGCCCAGTCGCCGTAGCGTGCCACGTCCATGGCCCAGACATCGCCGCCCGGATCGCCGTTGACCATCCAGTTGGCCAGCGTCAGGCCGACACCGCCGCCCTGGCTGAAGCCGGCCATGACCCCGCATGCGCACCAGTAGTTGGACAGTCCCTGCACCGGGCCGACCAGCGGATTGCCGTCAGGTGCGAATGTGAACGGGCCGTTGACGACATTCTTGATGCCGGCCTGGCCCATGGCCGGGTAGCTGTCGAAGGTTTTCTCCAGCGACGGGGTTATGCGGTCCAGGTCCGGCGGCAGCAGTTCGGCTGCGAAGTCCCATGGAGTGTCTTTTGGCGACCAGGGCCGGCAATCTTGTTCATAGGTGCCCAGCAGCATGCCGGAGCGTTCCTGGCGCATGTAGATCTCTGCACCGAAGTCGGCGATCATCGGCATGTCGGAGCCGTGTTCCTCCTTGTAGGCGATGACGTCCGGCATGTCGTCTGTTACCAGGTACATGTGCTCCATGGCCAGCACCGGCAATTCGATGCCCACCATGCGTCCGACCTCGCGCGCCCACAGGCCACCGCAATTGATCACGTGTTCACAGGTTACTGTGCCCTGTTCGGTCACGACGTCCCAGCCGCCGTCGGGCCGGGCGTTGAGCTCGACGACCCGGTTTTCCAGAACGATCTCTGCACCCTGGATTCGCGCTGATCTGGCATAGGCATGGGTTGTGCCGGAAGGATCAAGATTGCCTTCCGCCGCATCCCACATGGCGCCGGTGAACTTGCTGTCATCAAGCAGCGGCATACGCGCTTTTGCCTCCGACGGGCTCAGCAGTTCGGTTTCAAGACCCAGATAGGCTGATCTGGCATGGGCCATTTTGAGCCAATCCATGCGCTCTTCGGTATCCGCCATCAGCAGACCGCCGCAGCGGTGCAGACCGCAAGACTGGCCGGAAATCCGCTCCAATTCGTCGTAGAGCTCAATGGTGTAGGCCTGCAGCTTGGCCACGTTGGGATCACCGTTCAGGGTCAGAAATCCGCCGGCGGCATGCCACGTTGAACCGGACGTCAGTTGCGAGCGCTCAACCAGAAGCACATCGCTCCAGCCCGCCTTGGTCAGATGAAACAGCACTGAACATCCGACCACGCCGCCGCCAATGACTATGGCCCTGTAGTGCGACTTCATTGGCGGCTCCCAATAGATGCGAAGGCCTAAGCCCTCATGTGCGAGGCATCGGCATCGAACAACGGTTCTCTCTGCGGGCTAGCCTTGTAGTTTTGGCCGAGAATTTCAATCTCAAATCCATCAGTTTCATCTGCCACATCCGTTGGCACAAAACCGATTGCCACAGACTGGCCGGCGGCATGGGCGTAACCGCCTGATGTGATCCAGCCGACGCACTTGTCCTTGTGATAAATCGGCTCGTCACCGATGACGTCCACGTCGTTGTCATGAACGGTAAACACTGTCATCGCACGCTCGCCTCCGGTTTCCTTTTCCTTCGCTGCGGCATCGCGGCCGATGAAGTCGTTCTTCGACAAGGCGACGAAGCGGCCGAGACCGGCTTCGAACGGTCCGTAGATCGGACGATACTCGCGCGCCCAGGTTCCCCAGTTCTTCTCCAGGCGCAATGACAGCAACGCGCGGCCGCCAACCGGCTTGATGCCGAACTCTTCGCCGGCCTCCATGATCATGGTGTGCAACGTGGTGAGGTATTCCGCAGCGACCCAGATTTCGTAGCCAAGATCACCGGTGAAGCTGACCCGGGCCAGTTTTGCCGGTAACAGGCCCAGATCCATTTCGCGGAACGACATGAAGGGCAGGGCGCTCGTCGACACGTCCGCATCGGTGAGTTTTGCCAGCAGTTTCTGGGCGTTCGGCCCGGCAATGGACAGGCCGCACATTTCCAGTCCGAACGCATGCACCTTCACCGAACCGTCATCCGGCAGGTGCTGTTCGAACCAGCGCATGTGATAGTTTTCCGCCGCACCCGATCCGAATATGTAGAAGCGCTCATCGTCGGCCTTGGCCAGCGAGAAGTCCCCGATCAGCTTGCCGTCTTCCTTCAGCATCGGAGCCAGGGTCATGCGGCCCTTTGCCGGCACCTTGTTGGCCAGCATGTGCGACAACCAGCCTTCCGCGCCGGAGCCGGTTATCTCGTACTTGGCATAGCCGGAGATCTCCAGCACACCCACCGAGTTGCGCACCGCCCGGCACTCATCACCGACGATGTCAAAGGCTTCCGAGCGCCGGAAGGTTACCGCTTCCTCGGCCTTCTGGCCTTCGGGCGCAAACCACAGGGCACTCTCTATGCCGTAGGACGCGCCGAAGAAGGCGCCCATGGCCTTGAACCGGTCATACAGCGGCGTGGTCCGCAATGGGCGCGCTGCCTCAAGCTCCTCGTTGGGGAACATGATGCGGAACCGCCGGCCATAGTTCTCCCGCACCTTCTCGTTGGTGTAGGCCATGTTGGCGTAGGAGCCATAGCGCGCGATATCCATCGCCCATACATCAAAACCGGGATCGGAATCGACAATCCAGTTGCTCAGTGCCAGCCCCACACCGCCGCCCTGGCTGAAGCCGGCCATCACGCCGCACGCCACCCAGTAGTTCTGCAGGCCACGGATCGGCCCGATCAGCGGATTGCCATCCGGTCCGAAGGCAAACGGTCCGTTGATGATGTTCTTGATGCCGGCCGCCTGGAAAGCCGGGTGGTGCTGGAACCCTCGCTCCAGGTTGTCGGCGATCTGGTCAAGGTCGGGCGGCAGCAGTTCGGTCGAGAAATCCCACGGCGCTTCGGTTGGCGACCATGGAATGCCATTGGGCTCATAGGTGCCCATCAGCATGCCCTTGCCTTCCTGGCGCATGTAGATCTCGCCGTCGAAATCAATGCAGTGAACGATCTCCCTGCCGTCGTTGGCATTGTTGTAGGCGACCACTTCCTCCATTTCCTCGGTGATTAGATACTGGTGCGCCATGCACAAGACGGGCAGCTCGAGGCCGGCCATGCGGCCAACTTCGCGGCCCCACAGGCCACCGGCATTGATCAGGTGCTCGCAGGTGACAGTGCCTTGTTCGGTGACCACGGACCAGGTGCCGTCCGGCAGCTGGTTGGTTTCCAGAACCCGATTCTGGCGTACGATTTCCGCCCCGTTGACCCGCGCTGCCTTGGCATAGGCATGGGTCGTGCCAGACGGGTCAAGATGTCCTTCAAGCGGGTGCCACATGGCACCGACAAACTGGTCCTTGTCCATCAGCGGGAAATGCTCTGCCGCTTCCTCAACCGAGATCATGCGGGTGTCCACGCCCAGATACTTGTTGCGGGCATGGGCCATCTTGAGCCAGTCGAAACGATCCTGGTTGGAGACCAGCATCACGCCGCCGGTGACATGGCATCCGGTCGACTGCTCGGAAACCTCTTCAATCTCCTTGTAGAGGTTGATGGTGTACTCCTGCAGCTTGGCCACGTTGGGATCGCCATTGAGCGTATGAAACCCGCCAGCTGCATGCCAGGTTGATCCGGAGGTCAGCTCATCGCGTTCGATCAGCAATATGTCAGACCAGCCTTTTTTTGTCAGATGATACAGAATTGAACAGCCGACAACGCCGCCGCCGATGACAATTGCGCGATAATGCGATTTCATGACCCATGTCCTTGATGAAACTTTTCCACGCAACGATGCAATCACCTAGCAGCAAGCCAAGTCATGCCTGCAAGCGACAACGGGTTTCACAACATGGCCCTGTGAGACAGTTTTTTGGCGCATTGACAGCAGTCCTGATAGCCCTGACGGGCGCTGCAGCCCAACCTGCGTCTGCCAGCGAAGAAGTTGATCTTGAACTGGTGCTTGCGGTGGATGCATCGGGCAGTGTCGACGACGCTGAATACAGGTTGCAGCTGTCGGGAATCGCCTCTGCATTGCGGGATCCTGCAGTGTTGCGCGCGATCACTTCAGGCCCCCACAGGCGTATCGCGCTGAACGTATTGATCTGGGCGGAAGCCCGGCGGCCAAAGGACGAGACCGGCTGGTTTATCCTGGCCGATGAGGCGGAGGTGGATCGCGTGGCCGGCATAATCGCCGCCATGCCGCGCAACCAGGTCGGCGGTACCGGTATCGGAGATGGTGTTGCACATGCCATCAGGTCGATTGATGAAAACACAATCCAGTCTGACCGGCGCATTGTCGACGTTTCGGGTGATGGCCGCGAAACCCCGCCACGCCAGTATTCCACCATTCTCAGTGAAGCACGCTCCATGGCGATTGCCCGCAATGTGACCCTGAACGGGTTGGCAATCCTCAATGAAGACAAAGAGCTGGATGACTATTACCGGTCGCGCCTGGCCGTTGGCGAAGGTAGCTTTGTCGAGGTCGCAGCAGATTACAATGATTTCGCGCGCGCCATGCGGCGTAAGCTGCTGCGTGAGATCGATCCGGACCCGATTGTCGGGTTGAGGTGAGGGGAGATTGGCTGAGTTGAAGGCTGTTCACCAAATCGATGACAGCAGTGTCCGAGAGGTGTTTGAGGGCTATGACAAACCGGTGCGCGACCGCCTGTTTCAGTTGCGCGAGATGATCCTGGACGAAGCCGGCCGCCATCCCGAGATTGGCAAGGTGCGCGAAACCCTGAAATGGGGGCAGCCCAGTTATCTGCCGGTCAGGCCCCGGACCGGAACCACGCTGCGGATTGATCGTGTCCGCAGCAATGCGGGGCAGGTCGGTTTCTACTTCACCTGCAACTCAACCCTGGCGGATGATTTTCGCCAGCTTTATCCTGGTGTGTTCGAGTACAAGGGCCGGCGCGCCATTCTGATCGGCGTGGACGGGCCGATGCCGGAACAGGCACTGCGACACTGCATTGCGCTTGCTCTCACCTATCACCTCAACAAGAAGCGGTAGCAAACCAGCCGCAATCTACTTCTTGGCCAGCGCCTTGGCCTGCTTGACCCAGTCATCGCGCTCAATGCGGCCCTTGAACGACAGTTCGTCGTCGACAATCGCAATGTCGGTCTTCTTCCAGCTTGCGATCTGGTCGAAATGCCAGAAACCGAGCTTGTTGAGGGTCTGCTCAAGCTTTGGCCCCACGCCTGAAATCAGCTTGAGATCGTCGGCCTTGCCGCGGGCCTTCTTTAGCCTTTCGGGGCCGGCTTTCCGGGCGGCGGGCTTCTTCGCTGCGGGCTTTCTGGCGGCAGGTTTCTTGGCGGCTGGTTTCCTGGCTGCAGCCTTCCTAGCCGGCTTGCTCTGTGTTGCAGGCTTTGTGGTTGTGCCGGGTATCGCCGCGATCGAAGCGGCCGCCTGCGCCGCCTTGGCGCGTCCCGGGCTTTTGCTTGCCGCGGACTTCTTCTTTGTGTCCGATGGCATCGCGATGACCGGTTCCATTGCCCTGAGTTCCTCTTCGCTCAGGTGACACATGATCTTGTGGCCGTTGCCGAGATCCTTGACGTCCGGCAGGTCGGTTTCGCAGATCGATCCGATCTTGCGCGGACACCGGGTCTGGAACGGACAGCCGGATGGCGGGTTCATCGGCGACGGCAGTTCGCCCTCCAGCACGATGTGTTTCTTGGTGATCGACGTATCGGCGATAGGCACGGCCGAAAGCAGGGCCTCGGTGTATGGATGATAGGGCGGTGAATAGATGTCGTCGGTGTTGCCCTGTTCCATGATCTGGCCGAGATACATGACGACGACGCGGTCTGCGAGATAGCGCACCACCGACAGGTCATGCGAGATGAACAGCATGGTTGTGCGTCGTTCGCGCTGAATGTCGGTGAGCAGGCCGGTCACCGCCGCCTGTACCGACACATCCAGCGCCGACACCGGTTCGTCTGCCACCACGACCTGGGCTTCACCGGCGAACGCGCGGGCAATGCCGACGCGCTGTTTCTGGCCGCCGGACAACTGGCGCGGACGACGCTGGGCAAAGTCCCGCGGCAGCTTCACAAGATCGAGCAGCTTGTAGGTCTTCTCCAGCGCTTCCTCTTTGTTTTTCGCTACGCCGAACATGCGCAGCACTCGGCTGATCTGGCTGCCGACAGTGTGCGACGGGTTCAGTGTCTCAAACGGGTTCTGGAAAATCATCTGCATCGAACCGACCATTTGCGGCGTGCGCTTGTGGACAGATATCTGCCCGATTTCCTGACCGTTGAGGATGACTTCGCCGCCGGTTGCGGTTTCAAGGCCGAGCATCACCTTGGCGAAGGTGGATTTGCCGCAGCCGGATTCTCCGACAATGGCCACGGTCTCCGCCTCCCGCGCATCGAAGTCCAGTTTCTCGTTCGCCTTGACGAACTTCGATGCCTTGCCGGAGATCAGCGCCTTCAGCGAACGGTCGTGGACCTCGTAGTACTTCTGCATGTTCTTCACCTGCAGAATCGTCTTTCCGTAATTTATGCCGTCGCCGGTCTGCGCCTTTGGCTTGGCGGCTTCCCAGTCGATGTTGAGGTATCGTTCGCAGCGAACCTGATGACCGCGATGAGCGGCCACATCCTGCATCGACAGCGAATTCACATTGCACACGCCGTCCTCGAAGTGATCGCAGCGCGGGCCGAAATTGCAGCCGGTCGGGCGTTCATGCGGCAGCGGCAATTGTCCCCGGATCGGCACCAGGGGCCTGGAATACCGGTCCGCGCCGGGCAGCGGAATGGAATTGAACAGGCCACGGGTATAGGGGTGGCGCATTTCATCGAACACCTGGTTGACGGTGCCGAATTCAACCGCCTCGCCGGAATACATCACGGCTATCTTGTCGCAGGTCTCCAGGATCAGGCCCAGATTGTGCGAGATGTAGATCATCGACGTGCCAAAACGCTTCGAGATGTCCTTGATCAGCTCGACAACGCCCGCCTCAACAGTCACGTCCAGCGCCGTGGTCGGTTCGTCAAGCAGCAGCAATTGCGGCTTCGACAGCAGCGCCATGGCGATGACAACACGCTGCTGCTGGCCGCCTGATATCTGGTGCGGGAACGAATTCATCACCCGTTCCGGGTCTGGCAGGCGCACCGCGTCGAGCATTTCGATGGAGCGTTTGGAGGCCTCTTCGTCACTGATGCCTTCGTGGAAGATCAGCACTTCGTTGAGCTGCTCGCGGATCAGCATGGACGGGTTCAGAGACGCCATCGGTTCCTGGTAGACCATCGAAATCCGTGAGCCGCGAATGTCGCGCAACTCCTCTTCCGACATGGTGCGCATGTCGCGCCCCATGAACTTGATCTCACCACCGACGATGTCGCCGTTCTTGCCCATGTACTGCATGATGGCGAGCGCGACCGTGGACTTGCCACAGCCGCTTTCACCCACAATGCCGACCGCCTCGCCGGGCATCACCTTCAGGTTGAAGTCCACCACGGCGGGGATTTCACCGGCTCTCGTGTAATACGAGATCGAGACGTTGTTGCATTCCAGAACAGGCGTGTTCGTGTCCGGTGCGGCCATAGGATCAATCCCTCAGCGAAATTTCACGCAGGCCATCGGCCAGCAAGTTCAAACCCAGTACCAGCGAAGAGATCGCCAGGGCAGGCCACAGCATCATGTTCAGGCCGTTATAGCCCCACTGGCGCCCGTCTGAGATCATCTTGCCCCAGTCCGGATCCGGGGGCGGCAGACCGAGTGACAGGAAGCCAAGCAGTGCGATGGTGATAATCACGTATCCGAGGCGCAGGCAGGCGTCCACGATCAGCGGCCCGCGGGCATTCGGCAACAACTCGACCAGCATAATCCACAAGGGACCTTCGCCGCGCACCTCAGCCGCGGCAATATAGTCGCGAGTCTTCAGGTCCAGCACGATGCCGCGCACGATACGCGCCACCTGTGGTGCAGTTGAAAACGTGATCGCGACGATAATCAGCGCACCGGACACGATCGTCTTGTCCAGTCCGAGCGTGTCGCCCATCCAGATGCCGATATTCGAATTGGGTCCGAAAGCGGTCAGAATCACCAGCAGCAGCACAATCTGCGGGAACGACAGCAGCACGTTGCCGATGAACGATATGATTTCATCCCACCAGCCGCCGCGATAACCGGCCGTCACACCCATGATCATGCCCACTGAATAGGCCACGATCGTTGCCAGCGTAGACCAGAACAGAACCACGCGGGAGCCGTGCAGCAAGCGCGCCAGCAGGTCGCGGCCGATCTCATGATCCCAGGCCGCCACGTACCAG
>JBCCVY010000002.1:0-32779 GCA_039194725.1 Pseudomonadota bacterium | reverse complement strand
GTTGAGAGCCGGGTTCTGGATGGTCTTGAAATATCCGACAGGGATGTGAATCCACGGCGAGGTGTCGCGTCCGCCAGCCTCAACCAAAGCGACACTGACGGACGGATTCTCAGACAGGCGAGCGGCAATTGCGCAGCCCGCCGAGCCAGCTCCGACGATCACGTAGTCGAATTGCAACGCACACTCCCTAAATTCAAAAAATGAGACTTTTATTATTGTTTTTTAAGATAAGATCATTAAACTGGCCTCATCGCAAGCAAAAATTACCGTTAGTTAATCAAAAAAAATCCGGACCAACCGGATCTAGCGAACATGGGAGAAGGACTAATGAACGTTGAAGCAACTTCAAAGAAGGCGGCGGAAACCGAAAGGGTGCCGACAAATCTGCGCCTGTTGATGATTGCCGAGATTGTCGCCGATGCCGGCAAGCCAATGACGCCAAGTGAGATCAACCGACAGTTGGGGCTGCCGAAGCCGTCCATTCACAGGCTTTGCCAGACCTTGCTGGCCGAGGGATATCTGACCCGCGACTCCGACCCGCGCCGTTTGAGGCCCGCGCGCCGGCTGCGCCGCATGGCCGCCGGGCTGTTGTCCACCAGCGACACGTCAATCGCCCGCCATCAGGCGCTGCAGGACGTGGCACGCAAGGTCAACGAAACCGTCAACCTGGTGGTGCCGGAAGATGCCGGCATGCGCTATCTCGACAGGGTCGAAACTGAATGGCCGTTCCGCATCCAGCTGCCGGTCGGCACCAACGTGCCGTTTCATTGCACAGCCAGCGGCAAAACCTACCTGGCCAGCCTGCCGCCTCAGCGCCGTACCCAGTTCGTGGAAATGCTCAAGCTCGAAGCACACACCGCCAACACCCACACATCGGTGAGCGGTCTTCTGGCCGAGTTGGACAAGGTCGCAAGACAAGGTCACTCGGTGGACAATGAGGAGTTCATGGACGGAATGGTCGCCGTGGCCGTGCCGATCTACATGCAGGGCGACCGGTACTTCGGCGCTTTGGCCTATCATGCTCCCACTGTGCGCGTGAGCCGCGAGACCGCCGAGGATCATCTGCCGGTGTTGAAAGACGGGGTTTCAAAGTTGAAGAATGTCCTTTTTGATTGAGCTGCTGCTCGGCTGTTGCGGTCAGCGGCGCCGTCTGGCCTTGGAGGATGAAGTCACATGCGTAATGTAACGGTCGCGGCCACGCAGATGGCCTGCACGGACATTGTTTCGGAAAATGTCGAGCGCGGCGAAAAACTGGTTCGCGATGCTGCGGGCAGGGGAGCCAATGTTGTCCTGCTGCAGGAGTTGTTTGAAGGATACTATTTCTGTCAGGACGAGCTGCCGGAGTTCTATGCCCGGGCATTGCCGGCAGAGGGACACCCCACAATCGAGCATTTCAAGGCTGTTGCCAAAGAACTCGGCGTCGTGCTGCCGGTGTCGTTCTACGAAGAAGCCGGCAATGCCCGGTTCAACTCGATTGCCATCATCGATGCCGATGGGCGCAATCTCGGCATCTACCGCAAGACACATATTCCGCACGGTTCCGGCTACCAGGAGAAGTATTACTTTTCCCCCGGCGATACCGGTTTCAAGGTCTGGGACACGCAGTTTGGGCGCCTCGGTGTCGGCATTTGCTGGGACCAATGGTGTCCCGAAACCGCCCGCTCCATGGCCGTAATGGGCGCGGAGCTGCTGTTTTTCCCGACCGCGATCGGCTCCGAGCTGCTGGATCCCTCATGGGATTCCTCGGCCCATTGGCAACGGGTACAGCAAGGTCATGCAGGTGCCAACCTGATGCCGCTGGTGGCATCCAACAGGATCGGTACCGAGCCCGGCCGAAGCGGCACTGAGATGACGTTTTACGGGTCATCGTTCATTGCCGACTTTACCGGCGAGAAAGTCGCCGAAGCCAACCGGACCGACGAGGCCGTGCTGACCCACACATTTGATCTGGATGATCTGGCTGAGAAACGCGCCTACTGGGGCATTTTCCGGGACCGGCGTCCCGAGCTTTATGATCCGGTCATGTCGCTGGATGGCCGCTCGGCGGCGTTTGGGGCCGAGTGAAGCCATGTCCGTGCGTGTCGAGAAGTCAGGTGCGGTGTGGACGGTTATCCATTCCCGGCCGGAAGCCCGCAATGCCATGGATCCTGAAAGCGCAGACGCCCTGCAGGCCGCCTTCCTCGAGTTTGATGGCGACGAAGCGGCGTCGGTCGCCGTGTTCTGGGGCGAGGGCGGCGCGTTTTGCGCAGGCTGGGATCTTAAGTTTGCTGCCGCGCTGGACAGCGATGACCCCCTGGCTGAGCTGAACTTTGCTGATGTGCCGGAGAAAGATCCCAGGGGTCCGATGGGGCCCTCACGCCTGGAGCTGGACAAGCCGGTGATTGCCGCGGTTGCAGGCCCCGCCGTTGCCGGCGGCATGGAACTTGCCATGTGGGCCGACATGCGGGTGATGGAGAAATCAGCCTATATGGGGGTCTACTGCCGGCGCTGGGGCATACCGCTGATTGACGGAGGGACCGTGCGCCTGCCACGTCTGGTCGGCGAGGGGCGGGCCATGGACCTTGTGCTGACCGGCCGGCAGGTGACGGCACAAGAATGTGAGCGCATCGGCTTGTGCGAATACGTGGTCGACGATGGCTGCGCCCGGGACAAGGCCGAGCAGCTGGCCCAGGACATAGCCCGCTTTCCGCAGAGTTGCGTACGCGCCGACCGGCGCTCGGTGATTGCCCAGCACGGGCTGGGGGTGCGCGATGCGCTTGCGGCTGAATGGCGCAACGGGCGCCCGGAGCTGGCTGCCGGTGGCTTGCAGGGCGCCGGCCACTTCAGCGCCGGCAAGGGGCGCCACGGCGATTTTGACAAGATCAGGTAGAGACGAATCTACGCCTTTGGGCTTGCCTGAGGGGACCGGCGCAGATAAGTGTCGGCGATGACGAATTCCTTTTTCTCGCCACAGCTTCGCGGCGCGCTGGCAATCGCTGTCGGTGCCGGCTTGTGGGGGCTGTTCTGGATTCCACTGCGTTATCTGTCAGAAGCGGGCTTTGGTCCGTTCTGGTCTGCCGCCATGGCCATGGGGGCCGGTTTGCCGGTGGCTCTGCTGGCAGCGGCAAAGTGGGGGATATGGCGGCCTGATCATGTGCGCTGGATGGTGCTCGTCGGCACCGGGATCGGCATCTCCGAGGTCAGTTACTTCTATGCTGTCGTGTCCACCGATGTCATCAGGGCGATATTCCTGTTTTACATGCTGCCGATCTGGGCGACCCTGGTCGACAGGGTGGTGTTCGGTGTCCGCCTGAACCCGTGGCGTGCTTTCGCCATCCTGCTGGCATTTGGCGGCTTGTGGTTGCTGCTCGGCGGCGATGGTGGCGTGCCTGTGCCGCGCAATGCCGGCGACTGGGCGGGGCTCGTGGCCGGTTTTTTCTGGGGCTCCACACTGTCCATGGTGCGCGGTCGTGCCGAAGTCGATGCATTCTGGAACGTGGCTTCGGCGATCTTCTTCGGGGCAGCCTTCGCCGCAGTCGCTGCACTGCTGATCGGCAGCGTCGGGTTTTCCGAAGGGGCCATGACCCCAACCCTGGCACTGGGTGTTCTGGCCTTCGGCATTCTCGCCTTCTGGCCATCGATGATCGGCCAATTGTGGGGCGCACGCCTGGTGCCGGCGACCAGGGCCGCGCTGCTGACCATGACCGAGATTGTTGTGGCGACGATCAGCGCCTGGGTGCTGATCGGAACGTCTATGACAGCGCTGTCTATCGCAGGCGGCATGATCATCGTTGCCGCGGTGCTGATCGACATTTACGGCAATGCGGAGAACGCGGGCTAGTCCCGGGGCAATCCTGCCAGCGTCGCCCGCACCAGCAGGCTGACCTGGGCCTCCAGCCTGCGCTGCGGCACGGCGAAGAAAAATCCCTGCAGGCCGAGGGCGACGACACCGTGCACGGCGGAAAACAGCAATCCGGCCAGCTGCCAGCTGTCGTCGTCGGGCATGCCAGGCCGTAACCGGCGCAGGGATTTGACAATATGGCCGATGAGGTGAACGTGCTCGTCCATGTGCCAGTCGGGAATCTCGCGGCTAATGCGTTCACTGTGTTCGAACAGGGCCGCCCAGGCATGGGTGTGTTCAACGGCAAACTGGCAATAAGCGACCGCCAGTCCGACCAGGCAGTCTTCCGGCTCCAGCCCGCACTCGCCGCCAGGCACAAAGCTCGATATCTTCTGATCCAGTTTTGCCAGTGTTCTTGAGTTGACCGCGACGATCAGGCCGTCAATGTCTTCAAACACATTATAGATGGCGCCGACCGAGCAACCGACCGCTGTGGCAACGGCGCGTGCCGTCAGCGCGGGCAGACCTTGCCCGCTCAATATTGCTTCACCTGCGTCGATCAGTTCGAGGCGAAGTTTGTGCCGCCGTTCAGCGGTCTTGTTGCCGGTAACCATCTTGCACTCCAGTTGTGAACGCTGTTCACAAATATCTTGAACGCTGTTCATATTTTGTATATATAGCAGTTGTGAACATTGTTCATAGATTTGTTTAGGAACTGTTGCAAGTCTGCTCGAAGCCATTTTGAAGGAAACCGTCATCATGCTGATCCGTCGACCAGATCAACCCGGTGAGATAAGATCCCTGTCCGGACTTGTGCGAGGCGGGGGGCTGTGTACGGTCGTGCTGGTAAGCCTCCTGATCATGGGGCTGCAGTCCGCACCGGCGCGCGCGGAAAACCCCAATGTGGCGTTGCCCACGCTGGGGGGGACGCAATTCTGGGCGGACGAACATTTGCGTAACGGATGGCGCATTCAGCGTCATGTCTGGACCGGGCATTACCGTCTGTTGGACAGTGACAATGTTCGGCTCGCCTGGGGCAGTTATGCGCATTGCCTGGAAAAGCTGGGTGAAAGCCGGGTGCCGCGTCCGCAAAGCCGGCATCTGGTGCTGCTTGTACACGGCATCGGACGCGGGCCGGGGACGTTCGGAGATCTGCCGGGCATATTGCGCAAAGCAGGGTTTGAGGCCCATGCGATCAGCTACCCCAGCATCCGGGGATCCATCGAGGCTCATGCAACGCAACTGGAAAAGCTGCTGCAGCGGTTGCGGCATGTGGATGAAGTTTCCTTCGTAACCCATTCCATGGGAGGCATTATTGTTCGCCAGTTGCTGGCCAGGGACGGTGCCTGGAAATCAAGCATCAGGCCGGGCCGGATTGTCATGATTGCACCGCCAAACCAGGGCTCGCTGACAGCGCAGACATTGCAGCCTGCATGGCCGTACAAACTGGTTTACGGTGCAGCCGGCCAGCAACTAACACCGGAAAAGGTCATGAAACGTCCCGTTCCCGCCATTCCGTTTGGCATCATAGCCGGCGGCCTCGGAGATGGTGAAGGCTACAACCCGTTATTGCCGGGAGACGACGATGGTACTGTGGCCGTTGCCGAAACCCGCCTTGAAGGTGCTGCGGATTTCATGGTTTTACCCGGTCTTCATGGATTTGTCGCAAGGTCGCAGGAGATTGAGTTGCTGGTGCTGAATTTCTTGAGTTCAGGTCACTTCAACCCGGCAAGGAGCCGCCACGATGGATAACTCGCAGTTCGCCCTGCTGAAGTCGAAACGTTTTCTGCCCCTGTTTGTGACCCAGGCACTGGGTGCGCTGAACGACAACGTATTCAAGAATGCGCTCGTCATTCTGCTGGTGTATCGCATCGCCGTCGAAGCCGGCTTGAACGCAGCCGTGATGGCCACCGCGGCCGGCGGCGTCTTCATTCTGCCGTTCTTCCTGTTTTCCGCCACCGCCGGCCAGATCGCCGACAAGTTCGACAAGGCCGGCCTGATCCGGCAGATCAAGCTGGCCGAGATCGTCATCATGACACTGGGCGTGCTGGCACTGGTTTCCGGTGATGTGTGGTTTTTGTTCGGCGTGCTGTTCCTGATGGGGACGCAATCGGCATTTTTCGGCCCGCTGAAATACTCCATCCTGCCGGTGCATCTGAAAGAGAGCCAGCTGATCGGCGCCAATTCGCTGATTGAGGCCGGCACGTTCCTGGCTATTCTTGCCGGCACCATCGCCGGTGGCCTGCTGATTTTGACAGGCCATGGCATTGCCATCGTGTCCGGGCTGGTCCTGGTTCTGGCCGGGCTCGGCTATGCAGCAAGCCGTTTCATTCCGGACGCGCCTGCTGCAGCCCCTGACCTGAAGATCACATGGAACGTGGCAGCCGAAAGCTGGCGCATTGTGTCCAAGGCGGTTGCGGTCAGGTTTTCCCGATTGACCATTCTGGGCATCTCCTGGTTCTGGCTGGTGGGAGCCACCATGCTGTCGCTGTTCCCGGCCATCGCCAGTGAGCTGTTGAAGGGCGATGAAACCGTTGTCACCCTGTTTCTGGTTCTGTTCACGGTCGGCATCGCCATCGGATCCATGTTGTGCAACCGCCTGCTGAGGGGGCAGGTAACGGCAATTCACGCCCCGTTTGGGGCACTCGGCATCACCATCTTCATTGCCGATTTCTCATTCGCATTGATGAACTACCAGCCGGCGCCAAACGGGGAGCTGGTCGGCGGGCTGACTTTCCTGTCCGATTGGACCAATCTGCGCATGATGCTGGACCTGATCGGCGTAGCCTTGTGTGGCGGTATCTTCATTGTGCCGCTGTACGCGATCCTGCAGGCAAGATCTGAAGACACCGACCGGTCGCGCACCATAGCCGCCAACAATATCGTCAATGCCTTCTTCATGACTGCCGGAGCCGGGGTGGTGGCCGCGCTGATCGGGGCGGGGATGAGTATTCCGGCCGTGCTGCTGTCCATTGCTGCGGTCAATTTCATTGTTGCCGTCTATGTTTGCGTGCTGCTGCCGGACCATCTGATCAAGACGTTTCTGATTGCCATCCTCAAGCTGCTTTACCGGGTTGAGGTGAAGGGCCTGGAGAACTATGAAAAGGCCGGCAAGCGTGCCGTCATCGTTGTCAACCACGTGTCGTTTCTGGACCCCGTGCTGCTGGCCGCCTTTCTGCCGGTCAAGCCGCTGTTCGCCGTCAACACGCATATTGCACAAGCCTGGTGGGTGAAACCTTTCCTGCGGCTGGTCGATGCGTTTCCGATGGACCCGACCAATCCGATGGCGGCCAAAGCGCTGGTGCGCGAAGTCAGGCAGGACAAGCACTGTGTCATTTTCCCGGAAGGACGCATAACCGTGACCGGTGCCCTGATGAAGGTGTTCGAGGGACCGGCCATGATCGCCGATCAGGCTGATGCAGACCTGGTGCCGGTGCGGATCGATGGTGCCCAGTACACATTTTTCTCCAGGCTTAAGGGCACCCTGCGCGCTCGCTGGTTCCCCAAGATAACGCTGACCATCATGCCGCCGCGCAAGTTGACGGTTGAAGAGGGACTGGTTGGCAAGAGCCGCCGCCGTCATGCCGGTCAGCAGCTTTATGATGTCATGAGCGACATGATTTTTGAGACCTGCGACCGCCGCCGGTCATTGTTCGACGCATTGCTGGAAGCCAGGCAGGTGCACGGCGGCGGGCACGCATTACTGGAGGACATGGAGCGCGCACCGCTTCCATATGCAAAGCTGGTTCTCGGCGCGCGCATTATGGGGCGCAAACTGGCCGGCTATGTTGGCAAGGGCGAATATGTCGGTCTGATGGTGCCGAATTCGGTCGCCGCCGCCGTGACCTTTTTTGCACTGCAGTCGCAGGGCCGTGTGCCGGCCATGCTGAACTTCTCCACCGGCCTGGCCAACATGCAGGCAGCCATCACCGCGGCCGACATCAAGACTGTGATCACCTCGCGAAAGTTCATCGAGGTTGCCAAGATGGAAGACACGGCGGCTGCCTTTGAGAAAACTGTCGAGGTGGTCTACCTAGAGGACATCAAGGCCTCCATCGGCGGATGGGACAAGGTACTTGGCCTGATCACCGCACCGTTTGCCGGGCTGGCGCACGCAAAGCTGGCCATTTCATCCGATGATCCGGCTGTGGTTCTGTTTACATCCGGTTCCGAAGGCACGCCGAAAGGGGTTGTCCTCAGCCATTCGAACCTGTTGGCCAACTGCTACCAGCTCGGAGCCCGGGTGGACTTCAATCCGCGCGACATAGTGTTCAACGCGCTGCCGATGTTTCACTCGTTCGGGCTGACCGGCGGCACGCTGCTGCCGGTGCTGGCCGGGGTCAAAACGTTTCTGTACCCGTCACCGTTGCATTACCGCATCGTGCCGGCGCTGGTGTATGACACCAACTCCACCATCATGTTCGGCACTGACACCTTCCTGGCAGGCTATGCGCGCTCGTCCGACCCGTACGATTTCTACTCAGTGCGGTATGCGTTTGCCGGTGCTGAAAAGGTCAAGGATGAGACCCGCAAGGTGTGGAGTGAAAAGTTCGGCATCCGCATTTTCGAAGGCTATGGCGCAAACGAGACATCACCGGGCATCTCGACCAACACGGCGCAGCATTTCAAGGCCGGCTCCGTCGGCCGTTTCCTGCCCGGCATCTTACATGAACTGCAGCCTGTGCCGGGCATTGACGAGGGTGGCCGGCTTGTCGTGAAGGGTCCCAATGTCATGCTCGGATACCTGCGGGCGGAAAACCCGGGCGTGCTCGAGAAGACTGACAACCAGACCTACGACACGGGCGACATAGTTGACGTCGACGAGCACGGTTTCATCACCATCCTGGGGCGTGCCAAGCGGTTTGCCAAGATAGCCGGCGAGATGGTCAGCCTGACGGCGGTTGAGGCCCAGGCCAGCAGCTTGTGGCCCGACCACATGCATGCGGTGGTATCCGTGCCCGATGCCCGCAAAGGTGAACAGCTCGTGCTGGTGACGGACAACGCCAAGGCAAAGCGCGACGCGTTGCAGAGCCATTGCAAGAAGCAGGGACTGGGTGAACTGATGGTGCCGAAAACCATCATGAACGTGAAGTCGGTGCCGGTGCTAGGAACAGGCAAGACCGATTATGTCGGTGTCGGAGAGTTGGTGGCGGCAGCCGGGTGACGGTTGTTTGCAGCATTTTATGCTGCGAAACCGGCCGGTTTGATATATCAGACTGCCTGACCCGGCGTATTCAGGCTTTAGGCGCTATAATATTCTGCACAATAGGGTCTACGCACACCGGCATGAAGGAATGCCGGTCTGGTTTTCGAGATCAAGGACCCGGCAATGAAACTTACTGACTTCAAGGCACTGACGTTCGACTGCTACGGAACGCTGATCGACTGGGAAACCGGCATGGTCGAAGGGCTGAAGCCGCTCACCTCCCGTGTTGACCGGGATTTGTCGCGCAACGACATTCTCGAGGCCCATGCCCGCCATGAGTCGTCGCAGCAGTCCTGGACACCGACCATGCGCTACCGCGAGCTGCTGGCGGTTGTGTACAAACGGCTGGCAGAAGAATGGGGTGTGTCCGCAACGTCTGAGGAATGCGCTGCCTACGGCCGGTCGGTGAAAGACTGGCCGGCGTTTTCCGACAGCGCCGGCGCCCTCAAATACCTCAAACGGCATTTCAAGCTGGTCATCCTGTCCAATGTCGACAATGAAAGCTTTGCTGCCAGCAATGCCCGGCTGGACGTCGAATTCGATGCGATATACACAGCCGAGGATGTGGGCTCCTACAAACCGTCTGACCGCAACTTCGAGTACATGTTTGACAAGTTGAGAACCCTTGGCGTGGAAAAGGGTGACATACTGCATACGGCTGAGAGCATGTTTCACGATCACGGGCCGGCCAACCGCCACGGGCTGGCGGGCTGTTGGATCTACCGGCGTTTTGACCAACAGGGGTTCGGTGCAACCATGAACCCCGGTGACATGCCTGGTTACGACTTTCGCTTCAACAGCATGGCGGATCTGGTAAAGGCACATCAGGAGGCGCTCAGGGCATGAAATGGAGTGAAACCGGATGACAGGCGCGGTAAAGCTCGACCGGATTGACATAAACATTCTGGCCCGGCTTCAGCGGGACGGGAAACTGACCAATGTCAATCTGGCGGATGCGGTTGGATTGTCTCCCAGCCCGTGCCTGCAACGTGTCAAGCGCCTGGAAAAGGCCGGCTACATCACCGGTTACAATGCCCAGATCAATCTCGCCAAGCTGGGCGACTACATCACCGTATTCACCGAAATTACACTCAATGATCACCGGCGCGAGGATTTCATAAAGTTCGAGGCCGAGATCCGGCGCTATCAATCCGTGCAGGAGTGCCACCTTGTCAGTGGCGGTTACGATTACCTGGTGAAGTTCGTAGCCCGAAGCGTGGCGCACTACCAGGAAATTGTCGAGAACATCCTGGAACGAAACATCGGAGTCGACAAATACTTCAGCTACATTGTGATCAAGTCAATCATGAGCAAGGACAGTGTGGAACTGAGTGTTGTGTTGCCGCCCGAACACACTGAGCGGTAGCGCAGCTCCGGCGGGTGCCGGACATGCGCGATTCGACCTGGTCCATTGGTCGGAAAGCTTCAACACATTGGTTGCTTGTTGCCGCCTCAGTTGCAATGATTGCTGACCAATTGCTCCAGGAAAGTCATGTAATGCCAACACAGGTTGATCTGGGTGAATTCCGCAATGAAGTGCGTGGGTTTTTGAGAGAGAAGCTGCCTGCCCGCATCAGCAACAAGGTGCGCTCGGGCCTGCGCATGACGAAGGCGGACTACGAGGAATGGCATGCGATCCTGAATGAAAAGGGTTGGCTTGCAGTCAACTGGCCGGTGGAATTCGGCGGCACCGGTTGGACGGCGCATCAGCGTTTCATATTTGAAGACGAGATGTGTGCGGCGCACGCTCCCAGAATCGTGCCGTTCGGCCTGATGATGCTGGGGCCGGTACTGCAGAAATTCGGTTCCCAGGCGCAGCGCGACCGCTTCCTGCCGCGCATCCTGAACGGCGATGACTGGTGGTGCCAGGGGTATTCAGAACCAGGCGCCGGCTCGGACCTGGCGTCATTGAAGACGAAGGCGGTGCGCGACGGTGACCACTATGTCGTCAATGGCCAGAAAACATGGACCACGCTGGGACAGCACGCCAACTGGATTTTCTGCCTGGTGCGCACCGACCCCGATGCCAAGCCGCAGGAGGGCATCTCGTTCCTGCTGATTGACATGGCCAGTCCCGGTGTGGAGATACGGCCCATCCGGCTCCTGGACGGTGAGGCAGAGGTCAACGAGGTCTTTTTCGACGATGTGCGTGTGCCGGCTGAAAACCTTGTCGGCGAAGAAAACCAGGGCTGGACATACGCCAAGTATCTTCTGACCCACGAGCGCACAAATATCGCAGGCACCGGTTTTGCCAAGGCCGGTCTCGATGCGGTCAAGCGAATTGCCGCGCAAGAGATGACGGGCGGCAAGCCGTTGGCGGCAAACCCGCTGTTCGCGGCCCGCCTCGCACAGCTTGAAATCGACCTGATGGCCATGGAAACCACCAACCTGCGTGTCATCGCCCAGGTGGCGGCCGGGCAGGCGCCCGGAGTGGAAAGCTCTATGCTGAAGATCAAGGGTACCGAGCTGCGCCAGCAGATCAATGATCTGACCAGGCGTGCCGTCGGGCCCTATGCAATACCGTTTGTATCCGAAGCGCTGGACGAGGGGTCCAACACCCGGCCGGTCGGGCCGGACTACGCGGGACCTGTCGCTGCGCAGTATTTCAACAACCGCAAGCTGACGATTTATGGCGGTTCCAACGAAGTGCAGAGGACAATCATAGCAAAGCAGGTTCTTGACCTGTGAGCACACAAGATCGCACCAGCTTCGGAGAGACCGAAGAACGCACAATGCTGCGGGACACGCTGCGGCGGTTCCTGTCTGATGTATACTCGGACGAACAACGAAACGCGTCCCTGGCGACAGAACACGGGATGTCGCCTGAAATCTGGTCGCAGTTGGCCGAATTGGGTGTGATGCACGCCATGTTTGACGAACAGGTCGGCGGCCTGGGCGGCCAGGGCTATGACATAGCGACGGTGTTTGAGGAAACTGGCCGTGCAGGCATGGTTGAACCGCTGCTCGAGAACGCGGTTCTCGCCGGCGGGTTGATTGCCGATCTGGGGACGGCGGACCAGCACACACTTCTGGAACAGGTCATGTCGGGCCGGCATCAGCTTGCCTTTGCGCATGCCGAGCCGGGCAGCCGGTATGACATGTCTCGGGTCACAACTGCCGTGAAACCTGACGGCTCCGGATTTGTGCTCAACGGCCACAAGTCCGTCGTCTCGAACGGCAGTGCAGCACAAACACTTGTTGTCAGTGCGCGGGGCGCCGGCACTGACGATGCAGAAGCGGGCATTTCGCTGTTTCTGGTGCCGACTGATGTGGCGGGACTGTCCATGCGCGGGTATCCCAAGATCGATGGCGGATACGCAACCGACATAGAGCTTGACGGTCTCAAACTGCCCGGTGACGCACTGCTGGGCCCGTCCGGCGAGGCGTTTCCGGCAATCGAGGCGCGCATCTGTGCGGCCATCGTTGCTGTTTCGGCTGAAGCCCTCGGTGCCATGGAAACGGCCAGGCAACTCACCATCGAGCATCTGAAGACACGCACCCAGTTTGGTCGGCCGATAGGCAAGTTTCAGGTTTTGCAGCACCGCATGGCGGACATGCTCATCGAGATCGAACAGGCGCGCTCAGCGGTTCTCAACCTGGCCGCTGCACTGGACGCGCCGCGCGCCGAGCGCGAACGCCATGCCAGCGCGACCAAGAATCTGATCGGCAGGGTCGGCCGCCTGGTGGCAGAGGAATCCATCCAGATGCATGGCGGCATCGGCATGACACAGGAATATGCGCTCGCCCACTATGCCCGTCGCCTGGTCATGGTGGATCATGAATTCGGTGACACAGACCATCACCTGGAGCGTTTCATCGCGTTTTCTCAAGTTCGGGCTGCAAACCATGACCAGTGAAAAAATTGCTTACTTTGAAGACCTTGGGGACCGTTTGGTGATCTACAATGCGAACATCGCCAACCGTAATGCGATCACGCTTGAGCTTTACGACGCAATCTTGAGTGCGCTCGCCATGGCAGCCGAAACCGACCGGGTGAAATCGGTGATATTCACCGGCGCCGGCTCGTTCTTCTGCGCCGGCGGTGATCTCAACCGTATCAAAAATCGCCGGTTTGAACCGCTCGATGCGCGCAAGGGCCATGTCGAAAACCTGCATGACATTGTTCGCAGCTTAAGATCGTGTCCCAAACCGGTGATTGCAGCGGTGGAGGGCGGTGCTGCCGGGGCCGGTGTTTCACTGGCCTATGCATGCGATTTCATCGTCGCAAGCAGGGAGGCCAGGTTCACGGTCTCCTATGTCCGGGTCGGCCTGACGCCCGACGGCGGCATAACCCACCGGCTGATGCAGATGCTGCCGCGGTCCTTGGTCAACGACCTGTGCATGTTTGCCGAACCCATCGAGGCCGAGCGCCTGTACCAACTGGGCGCCCTGAATGAGCTGAGTGAGCCGGGCGAGGCCATGGCCGCAGCTGCCGCAATTGCCGACCGCCTGGCGACGGCGCCGACCAGCGCACTGTCACGCATAAAGGAGCTGCTGAACGCAGCCGAGCACTCGACGTTTGACGAGCAGATCGATCTGGAGCGGGACCACATGGCAGCCGCGGTTGCCGAAGCACCGGCCGTTGAAGGCATCACCGCGTTTTTCGACAAGCGCAAACCTGATTTCACCAAGCTTGGCGACGGGTAGCAGCAGTGCGATTTGATACTCAGGTCAGCCGGACGTTCGGCATTCGGGTGCCCATCGTGGCCGGCGGACTGATGTGGCTGGCAGATGCCGACTACGTTGCCGCCGCTGCCCACGCCGGCATCATATCGTTTATAACTGCCGCCAGTTTCCCGGAACCGGACGACCTGCGGACCCAGATACGCAAGTGCCGTGATCTGTGTGACGGCCGGTCTTTCGGCGTCAACGTTTCCATGTTGCCCAAGCTGGTTCAGGGCGAAAAAACGCAGGAAGTCTTTCAGCTGATTGCCGATGAGGGAGTTCGCTTTGTCGAGACCTCAGGGCGAAACCCGGAAGCCTATGTCCCAATGCTGAAAGATGCCGGCATCGTCATACTGCACAAGGTGCCCAGTGTCCGGTTCGCCGAAAAGGCCCAGAGCGTTGGTGTCGACTTGGTGTCGATAGTCGGCGCCGAGTGCGGCGGCCATCCCGGCCTGGACATGATCGGCACCATGGTCAATGCCGCGCTGGCGCAGCAGCGCCTGGACATTCCCTACCTGATCGGCGGCGGTATCGGTACCGGATCGCAACTGGTCGCGGCGCTCGCCATGGGCGCGGACGGCGTGGTCATGGGGACCCGTTTTCTGGTGGCGGAAGAAATCAAGGCCCATGCTGGCTACAAGCAGAAGCTGATCGACGCATCCGAGCGCGATACGGCACTGACCATGGCAAGTGTCCGTAACACCGTGCGCACCCTGCGCAATGAGACAACTGAACTGGTCGCCCAGATGGAGGCCGAGAATCCCGACATCCGGATCGAGGACCTGCTGCCCCATGTATCCGGCAAGATCGGGCGGCAGGCCTATGAAACCGGTGACACATCCAAAGGTCTGCTGTCAGCAGGCCATGCTCTTGGTTTCCTGCATACTGTTGCCCCGATCGCCGAGATCGTTGAACAACTGGAGCGAGAGGCTTGTGAGGCCAAAGCGCGGCTGGTCTCCATTACCGGATCATGATTTGTGGGGCTTCATATCCACCATCCGAAATGCCTGGTCCAGGAAACTGCCCGCCTCAATGGCCGTTGAGCTGTCAGGCGCATTGGTTCCCATGTGATGCCACAGGTGCACCGCCTCCGTTGTCTCCGGCAGGGTGTCGAGCACGTTGCCCTCCGCGCGATAGAGGCTGCCGGCATCGCGCCATGTGACAGGATAATATCTGCCTGGGGCCTCGGCGGAACCCTCCAGTTTGTGCAAGCGGACAGAATTGGTCAGAAGGTGCGGGCCATATATGCCCCATCTGTAATCACCTGCGGCCAGCGGAAACCCGACAGCCTGGCGCGCTCTCAGCCAGCATCTATGCATGCGCGGGTACCAGAACGGAATCGGGTGGGATTGCGCGGTGAAGTCACACAGGGAGTCTGTCAGCTTGCCGCGCGGCAATTGCAGGACCGCTGAACCGATCAGTTCGTCATCCTGCCAGGCCATCATGTAGCCGTTGCGCGAAGTCAGCGGTTTGAGGACAAAAACATCGGTGTCGATCCAGGGACCGAGCTCCCTGTCGAACAGCAGATAGCGGAAACGGTTTGAGGACAGGGACGGGCTTCCGCTGTTGCGATGCCGCATGATCTCTGTCTGCGGCAGCACCTCTTCCGCATTTGCCGTCTCGATCTCCGCAGGCAGGTTTTCTGGTGGTGAATAGCAGAACAGTCGCACCTTGTGACCCGCCCTGACAGCTGAAAGCAGGCAGGCCAGATGAATTGGCGAGAGCCTTGGTCCGATCCACAGGCTATTCAGCAGTGGTTCAACCCTGCGTGTCACGACGCCCACTCCAGCTGTGAGATCAGGTCATGCTGTACCAGGGTCTGGGAAGATACGTACCTTTCCGAACCTTCGAACATGAAGGTCGCGCCTGCCGTCTTGCCGAGGTTTTCAAGGTACCTTGATTGCTGTTGATTGTTGTTCCAGTGATCCAGTTCCTGCAGGCGGGCTTTGTCGGTCAAGTCCGGATTGTTGAGAAACTTGAAATGCAGCAGGGCGCCGCGCAACGGCAATGTGTTCCGGATGATCGGGTCCACTTCGTGGGATGTCCTCATGCCGGCACCCGGAGTCCATTTCATGAACGGCACCTTGTGAAGATAAGGCAGCATGCTGTCATTGTCGGTATGGTCAAACATGGTTCGCGCCCTGGGACCGCCGGCAATCGCCAGTGCTGTTGCAGGGCGTAGTGACTTCACCACAGACTGTTCGCGGCCATACCCGGTGGCATCGAACATTGGAGAAGCATCGATCATACTGCTGCCTGCTGTGTACCGGCTGCGTTCAGCGTCGCCGTCGTCGTACATGTCCAGCATCAGGCAGGGCAGGGCCTCCAGACGTTGTCTTTCGAGCAGCCGGGCCAGATCAGGCAGTTTGTATATCTCACATTGATCATAAACCAGCAATTCATCCAGGTCAGCGACCACCAACCACCGATTTCGCAGGTCATAGCGGTCGATCGCTGCATTGATCCATTGGCTGCCAAAACCGGAGGCCGAATAACTGTGGCTGGTGCTTAACACCGCGCAGTCGGGTTGTCGCAAGGCGTACTCGAGCGTGCCATCGGTGGACCCGTTGTCGATCAGCATAAACCCGCACACATCCAGTCCTCTGTAGTGTGCGAGGAAGTCGGCGATCCGAAGGCTTTCATTTTTCATGACCCCGACGCAGACAACGCCGTGCTGCAACCCCGCCGGCAGGTCATTGATCAGGTTCAGCTGGTGCGCAAAGCGTCGCTTCGGCCGCATCAGTGCTTCAGCCCAGGTGGCAAGCCGCGTCACCGGATTGATGTGGGTTTCGAAACGCGATTTCTTCTCCTGTTCCGGATAGGGCACTTAACTCTGGCGCTGATGCAAGACTGGTGGTGAAAACCCGGCTGCACTGTCTGGTACAGGCTTGACCCAAGAGCACATTGATTGCAACTGTTACTGCGTTAGGGAAACACCGATATCGGCATAATGGACTTCACGGGGCGCAACATACAGACGGCTTCGAAAAACGACTGTGGCAAGATCGATGTCGTCATTATGGCGACCGCTGATATTGATGATTATGCCAAGGAAACGCTCGCCAATTGGCGGGCGTACTGCTCGCGCCACGGTTATGCGCTGCATCATTATGATCAGCAGGTGCTTCCGGATCTGCATATCAATTGGTCGAAGATTGAGCTTGCCAGACGCCATCTGCAGCAGTCCGACTGCAACTGGATGGTGGTTGCCGATGCAGATACCTGGGTTTGCGACCCGTCCCGGAGGCTGGAAGAGTTTATCGATGACCAGCCCGGCATCGACTTCGTGTTCTCCAGTGATGTCTGCGTACGTGCAGGGCTGTTGTTCCCCCTGAACTATCTTGGTGTCTGGGAATGCCGCGCCTGGGTCTGCCCGAATGCCGGTTTCTTTGCGGTCCGCAAATCGAGGGAAGGCCAGATGTTCATGGATGAATGGATGGAGTTGCCCTACGGCAGATTGGTGGATCTGGCGGATCGGCCACCACGCGACCAGTGGATTTTGTGGAGAGGATTGTTCCGCAAGTGGAAAGACAGGCTTCGGCTTGACAAGCGCAAAGTGCTGCGTGTGATAAGTGATTTTCACTGGTGGCAATTGAAGGTACTCGGCGCCAATCCCCTCATTGCCCACGACAAACGGCTGACGCTGCGGTTGAAGCGAAACCAGAAGACGCAACCTTGACCGCAGTACCTCGCGAAAGTTGCATGATTTGTCGGCCGGGCCGGTTCGGGCCCCGGAGGACTTGATCGTGTTCAGGGCAACTTCATGAGGATACCAAAGCCGCATTTCTACAGGTTTCCGACCGCCGGCCTGTTCACCGATTACCGCAACTTGCCGCCGACGGAACTGAACGTGTATCGCGCCGCGCGGGCGTTTTTTGCATTTGCTGACATGAACGTTCTCAGATTGGGCGGGCTGATGGGAGCATGGCCAATGCTACCGGTGAACCTGCTCACAGAAACGCTGCCTGCATGGGCGAGTTACAATCAGGCTGCAACGACGGCATTTCATACCCCCGCCCTGGATCAGTTTCGCCAGTGTGTCCGGCTGGCCTTGAATGACGGCCCGTCTCCAACCGGGTATTACCTGGCAGGTATTGCAGAACACAAGGGTGCGCCGGAAATCGGCAACTACATCCATGATCAGTTTCATGAAACTCTGGTCGAGTTTTGCCGATATGCTGTCGAACAGGTGCACGGGGTGCAGCGGGAATTGGACAACAAGCTGGCGTTTGAGAAGAATTGCCGTGAGTTCGATCTGCCGTGCATTGAGACGTTCCTGCGTGTCAAACCCGACGGCAATGTAGAACCGACAAGCACCGGTGCCATGGATCGGGCACAGCTTGCATCGTCCTTGTTCATCAAACCGATCCGGGGAAGTCAGGGGCAGGGAACCGAGCGGTGGGACGCGGACGGCGGAGCTTACACCGCTTCAGACAACAGACGGCATCCGGATTTCGATGGGTTGCTGCAACACCTGAAATCACGCGCCGGGAAAGCCAATGTGGATCTGCTTGTTCAGCAGGTCCTCGTCAACCCGTCCCGAATAAGGGCATTTGGCGGACGCGCGCTGAGCACGGTGAGGCTTGTCACTTTCAGGACGTCCGATGGTGCCATCCGACCGGTGCAGGCAGGCACTCGCATTGCGGCAGATGCCGAGGCTGTGGTTGATAACTATCATGCCGGCGGCATTTACTTTCATGTGGACTACCGCACCGGTGAGATTGGTACGGGAACGTCAATGAACTTCCCGACCGTCCCGGAGTATCTTACTCGGCCGCCTCGGGCAGACGTCCCGTTGACCGGCAACATGGTTGAGGGGTGGACGGAGATCAGCCGTCTTGCCCTGGATCTGCATGAAAAGCTCACCATGCATACGATCGGTGGATGGGACATTGCGATGACTGACAACGGACCTGTGGCAGTGGAGTGCAATTCAGTGCCGGGGATGCCGGCGCCACGACAAAGGCCGTTTTCCGGTTTTTTGCAGACCGAGTATGCCGACCTGCTGCGTGCCGAAATCTTGACCTTTCTGGACCATTTGGCGCCCGCGGGTTCGCGGTTTCGTTTTGGCGCAGAAGGAATCTAGATGGCTCGACGGCCGAAAAGCTTGGTGAGGCGGTTTGGCGCTTTTGTGCGTCGCCGGACAGAATTCAATCTTGCCATGCTGGCCCGCCGACGCAATCGGAACACCAGGTATGTCTCTGTGACGGGGTCCTCAGCCAAGACCACGACCTGTGGGTTGCTGGATCATATTCTGGCGCCGGCAGCTCCAACTGCGACACTCGTAGTAAACAACACTTTGCCGGCGGTTGCGCGCTTTCTGCGAACAGTGACCGCCGATCATGACTTTGCCGTCATCGAGACCGGTATTGATGGTCCGGATCGTATGCTCCATCTCGCAAGGCTGATCCGACCGCACGTCGGCATTGTCACGATGATCGGTCTGGAGCATCGAAAGACCATGCGCAGCGTCGATATAGTGGCGGCTGAAAAGGGTATTCTGGCCGAGCATCTGGCTCACAACGGTGTCGCACTGCTCAACGCGGATGATGACAAGACCTCAGAATTGGAGGCGAGGGCAAACGGCAGGGTCATAAAATTTGGACGCAACAAACCTGCTGACTACCGGGCACACTCAGTTTCGGCCGGCCTGCCGAACCGGCTGACGTTGAAGATCAGCGGACCTGAATGTGATCTTGCGCTTAAGACACAACTAATAGGCGAGCATTTCTGGCTACCGGTCACTGCGGCGGTCGCCTGTGCCAGCCATCTCGGTGTGCCGCCGGATACCATTGCGCGGCAGGTTGCAAGTTTTCCCCCGCCACCTGATCGCTGCGGCCTTTTGGAATTGCCAGGCGAACGGACGGTAGTTCTGGATACTTTCAAGGCACCACAACATTCATTGCCTCTTGCTTTCGATTTGGTGCGGACAGCTTCCGCTGTTCACAAGCGAGTAATTGTCGGGCAGCTCTCTGACACCACCGGCTCGAGCAGGACCGCCTACCGGAGAGCCTACAGACTTGCACGGGAAGTGGCGGATGAGGTGATATTTGTCGGCGAACACGCCCATCGCCACAACGCACCTGCGGGCGATATCGAAAATGGCAGGGTGAAAGAATTTCGTGAAGTTATTGAATTGGCAGAATATCTGAAAGAAACGGCAGTGCCCGGCGAGCTGATCCTGCTGAAATCCAATGCCAAACTGCATCTGGAACGTGCGGCGTTGGCGCAGGTCGAGACTGTCGTCTGCTGGGAGCGCAATTGTGGACTCAAAACCTTTTGCAGGCATTGTGAGTATTATGAAAGTCCCCGGCAGCAGCGGAGTGATCAGCAGAAATAATTGACCGTGCCGGTCGTGCACTCAGGTCAGGTTTTTCTCGGCCTTTGCGATATAGACGGCCAGCAGCGCACCATGCTCGGAGTGGGACGAATGCTGCGTGCCCTTTTTCAGCCACACCAGGTCACCGGTTCTGTAAACGTATCCGTCATTGTCGGTGAGTTCGCCTTCCAGCACCAGAAACTCCTCATCCTGGGTGTGCTCATGCGGCGTTGTGGTGGTGCCGGGCTGCATTCGGTAGACGTGAAACCCCACGCCCAGTTGCTCGTGTGAATTTATCTGCAGAGCACTTTCATGGGTGGAGGGGTTGTCCTCGCCGCCGAACGGCCTGAACTTGTCGCTGTAGATGTTGACGACGCGGCGGTCGCTTGACTGGATTTTCTGCATCGGTTCTTCCGTTCCGGTTGCTATGGTTGCCGGATTGAACGCGGCAAATGGCGCGGCAAACCCGGGTGATTTTTCCAACTGTCAGCTTGCCGCAAGACCGGCGCTGTTTGCAAATCCAATTGCAATATTCCGGTCGGCTCCGTCAGGTGTTGTGGCAGCTCCGGGCATGCCTGAAAACGCCAGAAACGGCTTGTGATGAGCAAGGCGGACAGTTATTCTTTTTGATAAATTTTTATTCCGCACATGCAAATGCAAACGAGCCTTTGCTGTCAGTGCGGTGCGAGGAAACAGACCATGCGGGAACCTGAATATCCGGTTGTCTGGGCAGGGCCGCCGGTCCCGAGCAGCATCATTCAGCCTGGCGTTTTCTCCATGCCACCGGGCACCGAGCGGTATGTGGTGCAAGGCACCGGTGCCATACTGATTGCCGTAGAGCAGGGTGACAGGTTTACGGTCATCAACGATGAGGGCGGCCAGGTCTGCGAGATTGTCGCGGCAGATGTAGACGGCAGAGTTGATGCGGGCGTGATCGGCAAAAAACCGAACTCGGATGCCGCCGGGCTGAAGGCATTGCTGGCCGGTCCGGATCTCTCTCTGCGCGGCCTGCGCCTGGGACTGGAAAGCCGCAACATTGAACTGGCCGGCGCTGGCGCGGTCAGTTTTTTCGACGCCCGGACCCGCCATGGCGAGGAAGTCGAACTGAAGGTCCAGCGTGACGGTGTCGTTGTCATCGCAGCTCCAGGCGGTGCCATGGACATGGAGGTCCAGGACACCTCAACGCCGCTTACTGTGATGGTGACCAGGGCTGTCGTGAGGTCGCATGTGAAATTTGAGTTGCCCGATCCCCTGGCTGATCCGGTACTTGACCTTCGCGTGCACACCGAGACGGCGGAAAGCTATTTCGTAAAGGCGGGTGATTTCATCCAGATTCTGGATGTTGACGGCCGCCAGTGCACAGATTTTCAGTGCTTCGCCGCGCGCAAGCTCGATAAAGGCGTTGAGCATGCGCTTGATGTCACCACAACGCGCGCGCTGATGGGGCATGCTTATCCGATGCCCGGCCTGCACGCCAAGTACTATGACCAGGACATGCTGCCGCTGGTCGAAGTGGTGCAGGACACGGTCGGCAGGCATGACGCATTCGCGCTCGCATGCGCTGCAAAATATTATGACGACATCGGATATCCGGGCCATGTCAATTGTTCCGACAATTTCAACGGCGCCCTGGCCGGCCATGGCGTCACGGCACGTGCCGGATGGATGGCCATCAATTTCTTCTTCAACACCGGCATCGACGAACAGGGCGTCCTGTTCAGCGATGAACCGTGGTCACGGCCCGGGGACTATGTGCTGCTGCGCGCCCTGACGGACCTGATCTGCGTCACGTCTGCCTGTCCCGATGACACGTCGCCCGCCAATGGCTGGAACCCCACCGACATTCACGTGCGCACCTACTCCGGCGAAGAAAAATTCTCCCGCGCCATCGCCATGCGAACGACACCAGATTCGGATCCGAAAATGACCAAGCAAACGGCCTTCCACTCCAGCTTCGAAAAGCACACCCGCAACTTCGTGGAATACAAGGGATACTGGCTGGCCAATTGCTTTGCCAAGGCAGGCCCGATTGACGAGTACTGGGCGTGCCGTGAAAAGGCGGTGGTGGTGGACCTGTCGCCGTTGCGCAAATTCGAGATCACCGGGCCGGACAGTGAAGCCCTGATGCAGTACACGCTGACCCGCAACATTGCCAAGCTTGCAGTTGGAGAGGTGGTCTATTCCGCCATGTGTTACGAGCATGGCGGCATGATCGACGACGGTACCTTGCTGCGCCTCGGCCGGGACAATTTCCGCTGGATCGGCGGTGACGATTACGGCGGCGTCTGGCTGCGTGAAGTGGCTGACAAGCTGGGCCTTACCGTCAATATCCGGTCCTCCACCGACCAGATGCACAATGTTGCTGTCCAGGGTCCAGAAAGCCGCGATATCCTGAAGAAGTTCGTCTGGACGCCGCCGCACCAGCCGGAAATCGGCGAACTGGAGTGGTTCCGGTTCACCGTCGGTCGTGTTGGCGATGATCAGGGCGTACCTATCGTCGTATCGCGAACCGGTTATACAGGCGAACTGGGGTATGAAATCTGGTGCCATCCCAAGCATGCCGAGATGGTGTTCGAGGCGCTTTGGACCGCCGGTGAACCGCATGGCCTGACTCCCATGGGGCTTGAGGCGCTGGACATGGTGCGCATTGAGGCTGGCCTGATTTTTGCCGGCAGCGAGTTTTGTGATCAGACTGATCCATTTGAAGCCGGTATCGGATTCACGGTGCCGCTGAAAAGCAAGACCGATGACTTTATCGGCCGTGACGCATTGATCAGACGCAAGGAGAGTCCGGTGCGCAAACTCGTCGGGCTCGACATTGACAGTTCCGTCGATGTCGGCCATGGCGATTGCGTGCATGTCGGCCGGGCCCAGGTCGGCGAGATCACGTCGTCGATGCGATCGCCGGTTCTGAAAAAGAACATCGCGCTCGCCCGGGTCGAGGTTGTGCACAGTGAAACAGGCACCAGGGTGGAGATCGGCAAGCTGGACGGTCAGCAGAAACGCTTGCCCGCCACCGTGGTACCGTTTGCCCACTACGATCCGAAGAAGACCCGGCCGCGGTCGTAGCTAATTCTGGTTGCCGGTGGCAACCTCAATTCGGTCTTCCGCCGGGTTCATGGTGATCACAGGTGACATTTCCCTGAGCAGTTTGTTGCGGATCGCCACTGAGAAGGCATCGAAGTTCACAGCCTTTACCACGAACGCGCCTGGGCCCGAGATGACTTCGGCCCGGTAGTACTGATGCAGTTTCCAGTTGTCGGTGAGAATGGCCAGGCCATTGATCGTCACTCCCTGCGCCCTGGCCAGCCTGCGGGCGTCGGGCAGGGTGAACGCCTTCTTGAACCAGGGGTCGGTCTCGACGCCGTCGCCTGACACGTCCACCACCTTGCGGGCACCGTCAAATCTGTTGCTGCGGATCATTTCCAGTGCGTAGACAATGCCGTCGCCGATTCCTGTCCCGCCGCCGCCCTTGCCCTGGCGCGTGCTGGCATTTGCTGGGTTGTTGAAGTTGAGCAAACGCTGCGCAAATGCATCAATCGTTTCGGGCGAATTGAGCAGATGCCATTCCGTGGGATATTTGGGAAATGCCGCATCCGACCAGATCACCGCGGCGATTGCCACGCGTCCGGTCGGTCCGGACAGAATTGCCTGCTGGACACTCGCATCCTTCAGTGCCGCGGCGGTGCCGATGACCTGCAGCAGAAACTCATCGGCACTTATGCTGCCGGACCCGTCCATGGCCAGCACTATCTCCAGGTCGACCTGCTGTGCCCGCGCAGCCGGTGCTGACAGGAAGGACATGGCCATGAACCACAGGCAGAGCAGGCTGGCACAATGTCGCGCACATGCCAGCCCTTTCATGCTTCAGTTCTCCAGGTACGATTCCAGCGTGTCGTCGAGCGCATCTTTCCACGGCGTATGGTGTTTTGGCGCCATGGTCCCGGTGATCACCGACTTGTAGCTGTTGTCGCGGAACGTCATGATGTTCTGCTTCTTGTGTTTCTTCCACTGGAAGAAGGCTTCATTGGCGCCATCCACGTCGAAGCTTGGATAGTCGGTTTCCGCGATCAGTTCTTTGACATAATCGCCCTGGTACCGGATGCAGGCGTAGTCGTCCTCATTTTGGTCTTCACGCGCAACCCGGTCATCCACGTCTGCCTGCATGGCGGCTTTGTCGGGCAGGGCGATACGTCCCAAGATGACATCACGCGCCCACCAGGCTTGCGCATCAAACATGTTGAAGGTGAACCACTGGTCCTGCATGCCGATGTAGAACAGAGCCGGATTGTGCACAAACGCTACACCCTTGTAGAGATCGGCGGTGGCCAGCCGGTTGGCGGTGTGCAGCTTCAGGTCTTCTGCCATAAACGGGAAGTGATGCAGGTAACCGGTGCACAGTATAATGGCATCGACATCCTTGGTTGTCCCGTCCTTGAACGTGCAGGTGTTGCCGTCGACCTTGGTCAGCAGCGGTACTTCCTGCCAGTTGTCCGGCCAGTCATAGCCCATGGGTGCTGTGCGGTGGCTGACGGTGATGGATTTTGCACCGTACTTCCAGCATTGCGAGCCGATGTCCTCAGCCGAGTAGGACGTGCCGATGAGCAGCAGGTCCTTGTCCTTGAATTCAACCGCGTCGCGGAAATCATGGGCGTGCAGGACTCTGCCGTTGAACCGGTCCAGGCCGTCAAAGTGAGGTGTGTTCGGTGTCGAGAAATGGCCGCTGCAGCACACCACATGATCGAACAATTCGGTGCTCGTCGTGTCGTTGACCAGATCATGTGACGACACCTTGAACTTGCTTGTGCCGGCATCCCATTCGACATAGCGGACGGGTGTCCTGAACCTGATCCACTTGCGCACGTCGGCCTTTTCAACCCGACCTTTGATGTAGTCGAACAGGACGGCGCGCGGCGGGTATGAAGCAATCTGCTTGCCGAAGTGTTCCTCAAAGGAATAGTCGGCAAACTCCAGCCCCTCCTTGGGGCCGTTGGACCAGAGATAGCGATACATGGAGCAGTGCACCGGCTCGCCATACTCGTCCAGTCCGGTGCGCCAGGTGTAGTTCCACAGCCCGCCCCAGTCTTCCTGCTTTTCGAAACATACGATTTCCGGAATGTCAGCGCCGGCCTTGGCGGCTGACTGGAAGGCGCGCAGTTGTGCAAGACCGGACGGACCGGCGCCAATGACGGCTACTCTTTTTGACATCGATTTTGCTCTCCTTACTGTCTACAGACCCTAGTTTATTCCCAGTTGTTTCTTGCGTTCTGCTGCCCAGGCCTGGATCAGCCTGTCGGCGACGATGCCGATGACGGCGATCCCGAGGCCCGCCATGATGCCCCGGCCGGAATCCGCGGTCGGCAGCGCACGGTAAATCTCCTGACCCAGGTCAGAGGATCCGATCAGCGCGGTAATGGCCGTCATGGCCAGCGCCATCATGATGGTCTGGTTGATGCCCAGCATGATTTCAGGTAGCGCGATCGGCAGTTCCACTTTCCACAGCCGCTGCAGTGGTGTTGTCCCGTTGGCGATGGAAGCTTCGATAGTGACATCCGGAATACGCTTGATGCCCAGGTATGTGTAGCGAACTGCCGGTACGGTGGCGTAGGCCAGGATGGCAATGACATTGGACAGGTCGCCAACCTTCAGCAGCATGATCACCGGGATCAGGTAGATGAACGACGGAAATGTCTGCAGCGTATCGCAGGTTGCCATGATGGCGCGCGCGGCGCGGTCGGAGCGCGTCGCCCAGATGCCGATCGGCACGCCGATGAGCACGCACAAGATAACGGCCGACGTGACGAGGTAAAGCGTCAGCATGCCCTGTTGCCAGTTGCCGGTAATGAGGATGACGACGCCGATCAGCGCGGTGGTCAGCAAGGTGGTGCGAATGCCGCCAAGCCAGTACGCGGCGAGGCCCACGGCGCCGACCACCGTGGTCCATGGCAACCACAGGAAAAAGTCCCGGAACGGGATCAGCATGTAGACGGTGATGAAATCCCGCACCGGATTGATGTAGTCGTAAGCATGCTTGGAGAAGGCGCGCAGGGCAAAATCGATATTGCGGCCGAGTGTGAAAGTGTAGGCCCGGGGGTACTTTTCCACCATGGGGAGAAACTGTGCCATCAGGTACGCCGCAACCGTGATGCCAAGGAAAAGCCACAAGTGCTTTCTGGCCTTCCAACCGGTCTCACGCGATGCCAGTTCGCCTGGTGCGCGGTTGGCATAGGCTTGCGTCAGGCGGTCGAGAACCACGGCCATCAGAACGATGGCGAGACCTTGTTCGACGGCAGCGCCCAGTCGCAACTGCTGCAGGGAAAACAGCAGCTTGTGGCCCAGGCCCTGGGCTCCGACCATTGACGCGATCACCACCATGGCCAGGGTTTGCATGACGACCTGGTTGACCCCCAGCATGAGGACGCGTTGTGACGACGGCAGCGTGACTTTCCACAACAGCTGTCGCGGCGTGCAACCAGACATGCGGCCGGATTCCACCACGTCACTGGAGACTGTCTGGATGCCCAGTATGGTGCACCGGGCCATCGGCGGCATGGCGAAGATCACGGTTGCGATCATGGCCGGCACCTGACCGGCGCCAAACAACACCACAACCGGCACGAGATAGGCCATGTGTGGGGTCGCCTGCATGATGTCGAACATCGGCGAGATGATCGCCGCAGCTCGTTTCGATCGGGTCACCCAGATACCGAGGCCAAGCCCCAGCACAACTGCGAACGGCACCGAAACCAGGACAATGGAGAACGTCCGCATGGAATCCCGCCACAGACCCATGACGGCTAGGTAGCCGATGCATCCAGCCGAAAACAGCGCCAGCTTCCAGCCGCCGATCCAGTGCCCCAGTATCCCGGCGCCGGCGACAATCACCACCCAGGGAAGCGCATCCAGCTTCTTGACGCCAAGGGCATCCAGAACCGTGGCCGGCAGCTGGAACAGGCCGGTTTGCAGCAGCACATTGTCGGCAATCATGACCGCCCATATGGCAGCAATGGCGAGCAGGCATTTCTGCATGCCGAAACGGTTGTGCAATGCGGCCATGGCGATCAGCGGCCCGAATATCCAGAAGATTGCCGGGAACTGCTTGGCCTTGATGCCGCGGTACAAGATGTACTCCGCCCAGTCCAGCGGTTGTTCGAGCAGCCAGGCGACGGAGCGGGTCACAGTCTTGAACTTGAGCGGTCCGACCCCGGCTTCCTTGTCGAGCCAGGTGAAGAACCGGGTGACCCACTCCTTGATGGGAACGATCCATTCTTGCGGCCAGACTTTCATGAAGTCGAGGACCAGGCTCAACAACACGGTGAAACAGACCATGGCGCCCATCTGCACCCAGAACGAATTCAGGCCAAGTACATTTGACGATGGAGGTTTGCCAATATCTGTGACCGCACTGTTCATACGATCTCACCCTTGCCGAACAGGGCCTTGGTGATACGGTCCCGATCCACATGTCCCAGCAGGTTTCCGTCTGTGCCAGCAACAGGGGTCGGCTTGTCGGAGTTGATGACCTGCTCCGCAATTGCACCAATCTTGGCGGTTGCCGGCACCGACGTACCGGATGCTTTCCGCGGTGTCTTACTTTCGGTCTTTTTCATGATCGCTGCTGCGGAGACAATCCGGTCGCGCGGCGCATTGCGGGCGAACTCGGCCACATATTCGTCTGCCGGATCGAGCACCATTTCCTCCGGCGTACACAGCTGTACCATCTCACCGTCTTTCATGATGCCGATGCGGTCGGCGAGCTTGGTGGCCTCCTCGAAATCATGCGTGATGAACACAATGGTCTTTTTCAGCATTTGCTGAAGGCGGATGAACTCATCCTGCATTTCTGCCCGTATGAGCGGATCAAGTGCGGAAAACGGCTCATCGAGAAACCAGATGTCCGGCTCCACGGCCAGCGACCGGGCGATGCCCACCCGTTGCTGCTGGCCGCCGGACAGTTCACGCGGGAAATAGTTCTCTCTGCCGCCCAGGCCGACAAGTTCGATCATCTCCATGGCGCGCTTTTCACGCTCCAGCTGATCTATGTTCTGAACTTCAAGCGGGAAGGCGACATTTGACAGAACCGTGCGATGCGGCAGCAGGCCGAAACTCTGGAACACCATGCCCATCTTGTGGCGGCGGATGTCGATAAGCTCCTGCGGCGTTGCCTTGAGCAGGTCGCGGCCTTCGTACTCCACTTCTCCGGCGGTGGGGTCATTCAACCTGGTAATACAACGGATGATGGTGGATTTTCCGGACCCCGACAGCCCCATAATGATCAGGATTTCACCCTGATGGACGTCAAACGATACATCGCGCACCGCGCCGATATAGCCTTCCGCCGCAAGGTCGTCGGCGGTGGGCTTGCCGTTGTGGCGCTGCATGAAGCCTTCCGGGTCAACGCCGAAGATTTTCCAGATATTACGGCACTTGATTTGTGCGTCGACGCCCATTTTGTCCCCTTCAGCAGCTTGCCCGCCGGATCGTCTTCTTATCGTTGCACAGATAAAAAAGCCGGGCAAAAGATGTCTTCAGCCCGGCCTCGAAGTGTTGCTCACATTGGATGTGAATCTATTTCTTCCAGCCTTCGACCACCGCTGCGTTTTCGGCAATCCACTTGTCGGCGGCTTCTTCCGGAGACATGCCATCCACATCAACCATCAGGGCTGCGGCGGCAATCTGGGCGTTGTCGAAGTCGATCTTCTGCATGACTGCCCAGGCCTTCGGATACTTTTCTGCCAGTCCCGACCATGCAGCCTTTTTCAGCCATCCTGAATGTGGTGCGCCGCAGTCACCGGTGGCATTCGGATTTGGTCCCCAGGCCTTGTCTTCCATGCAGCCTTTTTCAGGCTTCGGGAAGTCGACAAACCGGCCCTTGAACTTCGATTCGATGAAGTTCGGCGTCCAGTTGAACAGCACAATCGGCTCCTTGCGGTCATACGCCGACTGCAGTTCCGCCCACAAGGTCGCGGCCTGTCCGACATTGATGGCCTTGAAGTCCATCTCCAGCGCGTCAATGCGGGCCGCATAGTTTTTGCCCCAGTCGGCAGGCGGCCCGACGAAACGGCCCTTGGGCTTGGTTTCTGCGGTGGCAAAGATTTCAGCACAGGCATTCAGGCCTTTCCAGTCCTGGGCCTCTGGGCATTTCTCCAGAACATAGTCGGGGATCCACCACTCTTCGCGAGTCTCGGCCGTATGCGTTCCGGCGTCAATCATGCCGTCTTCGGCAACCGCCTTTTCGAAGGCTTCCTTCATAGATCCTTCCCAGGCCTCGACCTGGAAATGCATGTCGCCGTCGGCAATGGCCTTGAACTGCAACTGCGAGTCCGACGGGGCGTACTCGACGGTGTAGCCCATGCCTTCCAGTGTCTTGCCGACAACGAACGACAGCACCAGCTGGCTGGTCCAGTTGTTCTGAACCATGATGATCGGATCATCGGATTCCGCTTCTGCATATGCCGGTAGTGTAAACGCCAGACTGGCGGCAACAATGGCCGAAGTGGCCAGCAGTTTTGTAATCTTCATCGTCGTTCCTCCCGGATTTTACGAGCCCTTTGCGGGCGTTTTAGTGCTGATTGTATCTTATTGGACGCTCACTCCACCTGCGTCGGCGGCGACATCACCTGCACTATTGGCTGAATCACCAACCAAATCAACCCAAAATAGAACCGATTATGAGCCAATTTGCAAAATTGGTTGGGTTGGTGGGCGTTAGCAGGGGAGCTGATGTGATGATCCCCATGCTGATTGGCGGCAACAGTCTGGCCGCGCCAGCAATTCTGTTTTGAACTTTTGTGGATTGGTATAGAATTGGTCGCGAGCAATTGTAATCGGAACATGCCATGCCGAAGACCTTCACTGCAGCCTGCGTGCAGAACTGCGCTACACCGAACGTTCAGCAAAACATTGAGACGAGCTTGCGGCTGTCGGCTGCGGCTGCAGCGGCCGGGGCACAGCTGATTGTGACGCCAGAGTATTTTTCCGGGCTGGAAACCAGAGACGGACTGTTTCTGCCCGGTGCGTACCCGGAAGCTGAGCATCCGGTGTTGCCCGCGTTTGCCGATGCCGCCTGCAAGCTCGGTGTCTGGTTCCTGCTCGGCTCGATCGGTGTGCAAAACACGGACGGCCGCATATCAAACCGCTCTTACATGATCAGTCCTGAGGGTGATCTGGTTGCGCATTACGACAAGATACACATGTTCGACGTGAATCTGGACGGTGGCTCATACCGTGAGTCGGCAACCATTTCGCCGGGTGATCAGGCGATTGTTGCAGACACGCCGTGGGCGCGTGTCGGATTGTCGATCTGCTATGATCTCCGGTTTGCGGCGCTGTACCGGCAGCTTGCCAAGGCAGGCGCGCAAGTGCTGGCAACGCCTGCCGCATTTACCCGGGTGACCGGTGAGGCCCATTGGCATGTGCTGCAGCGTGCCCGGGCTATTGAAACCGGGTGCTTTGTGCTTGCGCCGTGCCAGTATGGAAAAATTTCCGGCGGCGGTGAATGCTACGGGCATTCGCTGATCATCGATCCGTGGGGAGAGGTGCTGGCGGACGCAGGCGACGGCGAAGGCTACATTGTCGCCGAGTTGGACCTTGCCAGGGTGGAAGCTGCCAGGGGCAGAATTCCGGCGCTTGAGCACGATCGGCCAATTCACATGGGTGATCAGGCTTTGGGACGGAAGCCGCGGTTTGCCGGGTCCGGTTGATCGTCGTGGTGCCGGTCAGTCGTCCGCGGCAGTGCCGACCAGGTCAAGATGGGCCAGTTCCATATGGGCGTTGAGTGCGTCGATCGCTGCTTTGGCATCACGGTTTATCAGCCCGTCCAGTATCCCCCGGTGGAACTTGTTGTACTGGCGGATCTTGTCGGGGCTCAGCACCAGTTCACGCGCCTTCTTCCACTGTGAATGGGTGCGCACCTCATTGATCTGGTGGTACAGCTTTACAATCAATGGATTGCCGGATGCTTTCGCCAGTTGATGGTGGAAATCCGAATCCAATTTCGTGAACGCATTGCGGTCGTGCTCGGTTGCCTCCAACTGGATGAGCAGGGCCTGCATGTTTTCGATATCCCGCCCGGTCGCGTGAACCACAGCCAGGCGCGTCATCTGGCGTTCAAAACCTATCCGCGCATCGATCAGTTGCAGTGGGCTGATCTGCTCAACAACGTTCTCGGTCTCAAGGTCCGTCGGGCCGGCATAGCTGACAAACGTCCCGCTGCCGACTTTCCGGACCACGAGGCCGGCTTCTTCAAGGTTGTCCAGCGCCTTTCTGATCGTATTGCGGGAAGCCGAATAGGTATCGGAAAGGTCCCGTTCAGGCGGCAATTGGTCTCCGTCATGATACCTGCCGGTCTCAATCGCTTTGCGCAGTTCTGATGTGATGGATCGGGCTCCCCGAGTGCTCTTTTGTTCGATTGAAATCATTCGTTTTGCCTTGCGGTAATATCGGCCGGCCGGTGACTCAGTTGCCCGATATATAGGAACAGCAACTATGAATTGCCATGTATATCAATTTGTTGCCGGTCATTTTTGAATCAGTTTCATGTCCCGAATTGTTGCGACGTGTCACCAGAATACGCACACATGTAGCAGTTTTGGCAACCGTTCGCATGTCATCATGTTCTAACTGACAGAGGCTGTTGCAGGAAGTTTTCGTCCAAAAAACCGGCATGGTTCATTTTCTAGGTTGTCAAAATTGGTATAGCATTGGTATGCTATTGGTCAATTTGGTGCGTAAGCAGGGAGAGAACGTTCAATGGCAATGGATATCGAAAATTTTGTAGATGCTCCGGGCAGAGCGGAAAAGGTCAAGGAAGTACGGAAGAAGATCGACGAGTTGGGGGTCGAGTACCTGTACCTGCAGTTCGTGTCTGTTACCGGCAAGATTATGGGCAATGGCATACCGGCCGACCATTGGGAATCTGTTGCCAAGAAGGGTTTCCAGCTCGTTTACGGCGCAACCATGAACCTGTTCACCAACCGTGCCGGAGAGTATCTCGGTTACGGTCCGGAAGCGGCGGAGCTGGTCGGCATTCCCGAGCCGGAGACTTTCATGCAGTTGCCTTGGGACAAGCGGGTCGGGCGCTTCTATTGCACGCTGTTCCGCAATCGTGAGGAAAAGGAAGATCCGGGCGGATACCTGACGGCGGACTGCCGCGGCAACCTGCGCCGCCTGCATGACGACTTCAAGAAAAAGCACAACGGTCTCAGCCTGCGCATGGGGACCGAGCCGGAAATGATGTGGCTCAAGTTCAACGAGGATGGCAAGCCGGAGGAGGGCTTCTCCAAGCCTTACTGTTACCACATCGACCAGTTCGAGAGCCTGCGTCCGGTGTACATGAAGGTGATGGAATACGCCCGTGCTATGGGTCTCGACATGATCCAGGGTGACCATGAGGATGCGCCGGGACAGCTGGAGCTGAACTGGATGTTCGACGATGTGCTGCGCAACGCAGACCGGTTGACCACCTATCGGCAGATTTGCGCCCAGGTTGCCCGTGAATTCGGCATTTTTGCCTGCTTCATGAGTAAGCCATTCGAAGGCGTCTCTGCGTCTGGTTGTCATCACAACATGTCGCTGTGGCGCGGAGGTGAGGACGAGTTCTGCCGCACCGGCAATGATCCCAAGGCACTGCCGGGCATGAAAGACAACTACAAGTACTTCAAGGGTGGTGAAAACACCTTCATGCCCGATGGCTATGATCCCCAGTTGCCGCAGAATGCGGGTCTGGAGGCCATCGGTGGCATCGAACATCACCTGCGGGCGCTGACTG
>JBCCVY010000001.1:0-33296 GCA_039194725.1 Pseudomonadota bacterium | reverse complement strand
CGAGCCGTTACCATCAGGGCCCGGGTATCTTTTGGGAAACAGGAACCGCCGAAGCCCGGTCCGGGCTGCAAATAGTGCTGACCAATTCGCTTGTCCAGTCCCATGCCTCTGGTCACGTGGGTGATATCGGCATCCACCTTTTCACAAAGATCCGCCAGTTGATTCACAAACCCGATGCGGGTGGCAAGATAAGTGTTTGCAGCATACTTGATCACTTCCGCCGCCTGGCAGGAGGTAAACACAATCGGCACGTCCTTCTGTGTCAAAGGGCGATACAACTGCCGCAACGGCGCCTCAGCACGCTCAGAGCTCACCCCGACCACAATTCGGTCCGGCCGCAGAAAGTCTTCGACCGCCGAGCCCTCACGCAAAAATTCCGGATTGGAGGCAACTTCAAAGTCCGCATCGGGCTGCGTTTTTGAAATCAGGTCCTTCAGCTTTGCCGCAGTGCCGACCGGCACCGTCGATTTGGTGACCACAACGGTGAAACCCCGCATGGCATCGGCGATCTCGGCCCCTGCCCCGAACACATAAGACAGATCCGCGGCATCTTCTCCGCGCCGTGTCGGCGTTCCAACGGCAATGAAAACCACATCGGCATCGGCGACGGCCGCTTGCAGATCGGTCGAAAACGTCAGCCGGCCCGCCTCAAAGTTACCGTGAACAATCTGCTCCAGGCCCGGTTCGTAGATCGGAATCTTGCCGGCCTCCAGAGCTGAAATCTTGTCCACCTCCTTGTCAATGCAGGTGACGGAGAAGCCAAACTCCGCAAAGCACGCTGCCGAGACCAGCCCGACATACCCAGCACCTATAACCGCCAGTTTCATGACACTACTCTTTTCCTAACTCATTTCGATCCAAAACCAGTCAGAATGGTCCAGATTGTTTTCGCTGTGATAAGCGCATCAAGCCATGCTGAAAAGTGTTTAATGTAGTAAAAGTCGTAGTGAAGTTTGTGCGTTGCCTGCTCAACTTGTGCCACGTTGCCCTGATGCACCTGGGCCCAGCCGGAAAGCCCCGGGCGCACAATATGCCGATAACTGTAAAACGGAATGTCGCGCTGATACCAGTCCGAAAGCTCCACCGCCTCCGGCCGTGGTCCGATCCAGCTCATCTGACCGGCAAAAATATTGATGATCTGCGGAAACTCGTCGATGCGGTACTTGCGCAGATAACGTCCTATTCTGGTGATGCGGGGATCGTTGTCTTCGGTGAAGTTGCCACCGGTCCTGTGGGCGTCCACCTTCATGGTTCTGAGCTTGATCATCCTGAACGGCTTGCCCCGGAACCCCATGCGGGGCTGCAGAAAAAATGCCGGTCCCTTCGAGTCCAGCTTCACGGCGATTGCTGCAACAATAATGGCAACCAGGAAGAAAGGCGCCACAAGCACGGCCAGCCCAAGATCCACCAGTCGTTTCAACCTCAGGTATAACAGCGAAGGCAGGACCGACCCGAGACTGTTTTCGGACAGATGCTCAATCTCCACCTTGCCCGTCAGCGCCTCAGCCATCTGCTTGACATGATAGACCGGAATTCCTCTCAGCGCGCTGTCAGCAAGATACCTGTTCCAGTCATCCGACAGATCAGACCTCAGGTCCACAACTATGCCATCGATGCGCTTATCAGGCGCAATGGGATGATGCAGGCTGAACCATTCGACTGCATCCAACTCCTTCAATCCCTTGGTGTCTCCTTTCTCCACGAGAGCAAACCTCTGCAACAATGCTCGTCGCGCCAGAAAGAAACACGCATAGAACCATACAACAGCAACTATGAAACTGGCCCCGAACTGGTAACGCGAATAGTCAATTCTAAGAAAAAAGAACATCATGATGATGATCGAGTAAGAAATCGCGAATGCCGGCGCGATGTACTGGGTTGCCTGCACACCGGGATAGGCAATCATCTGCCGCAGCGCCCAATAGCCAAGAAACAGCGCCAGCAGCGAGCCCAGCATTGCCGATTGCAGTGAATCTATACCAGCGGATCCCGGCACCAGGCTCGACGTGGGCCAGCGCGCCAGGCCGGGCACGACCACAGCGAATATCAGTCCGCCGATCAATTGAAACCGGATCCGGGTTACCAGCCGCAACGGCTGGCGATCCTCAATGTCTTTGCCCCGTGTGGCGACCTGCGCCCGCTCACTGGCAACTCTCGGTGGAGAGATCAATGCTTACCCCCCTTGCCGGACGATGTGCGTACCGGCTTGGGTTTTGCACCCCGGCGCGACGCAGGCCGTTCTGCACCCGCGATTCCCGGTTCAGCCTCCCTGCCATACACATCTTCGACTCGCACAATATCGTCTTCGCCCAGATAGGATCCGGACTGAACTTCAATCAGTTCCAGCATCGTCTTGCCGGGATTCTCCAGCCTGTGAACAGCTCCCAGCGGTATGTAGGTCGACTCATTCTCGCGCAGCAGAAAGGTCTCTTCACCACGTGTAACCTTTGCGACGCCCTTGACCACGATCCAGTGCTCGGCCCTGTGGTGATGGTACTGCAGCGACAACTGCGCGCCCGGTTTGACGGTGATGCGCTTAACCTGGTAGCGCTCGCCCCGGTCGATGCCTTCAAATGTTCCCCACGGGCGCGCGACCTTGCGATGATCGGTCAGCTCGCTGCGCTCGGCCGATCTGAGATCGTCCACCACGGTCTTGACCTGCTCCACCTGGTCCCTGCTGGTGACCAGCAGTGCATCTGGCGTATCCACCACGACGACATTGTTCAGCCCCAGCACGACAGCCAGCTTGTCGGGGCTGTGGACAAAACAGTTCTTGGTACTGGAGAACCATGCATCGCCTTCGGAGCGATTGCCGTCATCGTCAGCTTCATGCACCCCGGCAACCGCATCCCAGGAACCGAGGTCCGACCAGTCGCCGTCATAGGGCAGGACAGCAACGCGGGCCTCCTTTTCAAGCACGGCATAATCGATGGAAATCGACGGACTTTCGGAAAACGCCTCCGGCAGCAATCGGTAGAACGCCTTGTCGACGGCGATGCCTGCCACAGCGCGCTGCACGGCGTCGTGAACTTCCGGTGCGTGCCGTGCAACGAGGCCCGCTGCCACACCGGCTTTGACGACAAAAATACCAGCATTCCAGACGCATCCTGCACTGATCAGCGCCTCGGCTTTCTCCGCGTCTGGCTTTTCCAGAAACTGCGCCACCTGGCAGGCAGGATCATGACCAGTTATTTCTGTGCCCGGTTCGATATACCCATAGGCAGAAGACGGCTTTGTGGGGCGAATGCCAAGCGTCACCCACCAGCCGTCCTGTGCTAGGCGGGCCGCGCCGGCAATGGCGGTGGTGAATTTGTCGGTGTCCGAAACAAAGTGATCGGATGGCAGTATCACCATGATCGCATCGGGATTTGTTTCGGCAATCTGCAAGGCTGCAGCACACAGAGCCGGAGCTGTGTTCCGGCCAACCGGCTCCAGCAGAATGGAACCATGCAGGCCGGCGTTGTTCAGCGCCTCTGCAACCATGAAGCGATAGCCTTCGCCGGTGACGGCAACGCACGACGCCACCCCGTCGAGCCGGTTGATTCTCGCCAGCGTAAGATCGAGAAGCGATGCCCGCTCAACCTCAACAGCAAACTGCTTCGGAAACGCCTGCCGGCTCAATGGCCACAATCGTGTCCCGGCTCCACCACATAAAACGACTGGCACAAGATGAGATTTGGTGTTCATAAGTCTACCGGAAAAATTTCCTAAATTGATAAGTCAGGCAATGGCTACCGCACTCCGGGTGAAACGGTTTCACCACGGCCGGTACGACCCGAATCTGAAACTAGCACCGGAATCTGGCGCCTTTCTACTCAACTACCGTAAAGTTTTTTTGCCGATCAGGCTGGCATCAATGCCCTGGCATTGGATGTCACCCTGATCTGCTGACCCATGACTTCAAGCAGGACTTCCACACGACCGCGTGCATCGCATCGGTTCAGTCGCCCAATCAATCCTGACAAGGGTCCCGACACCATCTGCACACTCATGCCAGGCTGCAGATCAGGAGTAAAATCAACGAGCCCGTTGCCTTCCGACATCTCGATGATCAACTCAACCACTCCCGCAGGCACGGCAGCCGGACGCTCGCCGGCCATGACCAGGTGGGATACGCCATAGGTTGAGTTGACACGCCGCCACTGATCCTTCGACAAATCGAGTTCAACAAACAAGTAACCCGGAAACAGGGCGGATCGGACCTGACGCACCTTTCTGGCGTGACACACTGATTTTTCAATCAGCGGCAAAAAAGTACGAAACTGCTGCTGGTCAAGCTGAAACTTTGCGCGATGCTCCCGATTAGGTTGCGTGCGCACAGCAAACCATCTTCTGCCAACTACGTCGCCACTAGTCATGCGAATCACTGTCCCCTCAGCTTTCAATACGTTAGCTATCTACCCTTGGGGCCGCAACACCTGATGTACTGAAAAACAGCATATTCCGGATCCAGAGCCAAATCCGGCAAGACGTTGATAGTAAAGGGTTTATTTTCTGCCGACGCTTGGATCGCTATGATTGGTGCCGGGTGCTCCACGATTGCGCTAGCCCCAGCCCGAGAAGCAGCGCAAATGCAAGCGTGTTTGCTTGAATCTGCAAGCTGAAATCAACCAGCGAATGCAGGCCGATCAACACACAGGCGGCGGCGGCAATTGCTGCAAAGTGAGCGTCACGATGGCGCGCGAAAAAGCCCTTGATCGCTGCCAGAAACAGACCGGCAAAGCTGAACAGGACAAGCAGTGCCGCCGGCAACCCAAGCCCAAGCACCAGCTCCAGGTAGTCGTTGTGCGCCTTGTCCCAGACGTGCCGGCCTGGGGACAGTTCGCTGCGGTAGGCCGTGAATACATCCTGGAATGTGCCCAATCCGCTGCCCAGGAACAGGTAATCGCCAACCGCCTGCACCGTTTGCGCATAGGTCTCAAGCCGTGCGTCGGATTCTAGTCCGTGGTTCAGCAGCCGCTCGGCAAGCCGCGCACCGGATAGTTCGAAGACGCCCAGAAGCAACACTGCGATGGCAACGATACTCATCACCCACGCAATGCCGCCTCCCTGGGATCTGCCGGGCATGTGCTGTTTGACACCGTACGCCAACAACATGAAGATCAGTGCCAGCACAGTAAAGCTGATGCCGCCACGCGACCCGGTTGTCAGCAATGCAACAATCATCAGGACGAACAGGACAAGATCAAGTCCAAGCATTCCTGACATTGCCTGCGACAGTTTCCTGACCACTTCCCTGCCACTGACCGAAGATGTCGACTGCAATACCGAACGAGCCTGGTGAATCACAAGCCCGAGTCCCGCCACCGCTGCCATGCCGAAATAGGTGGCGGCACTGTTGCGTTTGATAAATCCCGATGTGAGATACCCCGTATCTGGTTCGTCAAACCACAGGATTTTGTCCAGAGACAGCGACAATCGCGTTAACCCGTAAAGGGCTGCAAGCCCGGCCAGAATGACAAATGTCCGCAGGATAATCCGAGCGTTGCGGGCTGAGCGCGCCAGAACATAAACTGAAAGCAACACCGTTGCGGCAGTCAGATAGCGCAATATGGCCCAGCGGGTTTCGCTCGGATTGATGGAAATTGTTGCCACCACGTCACGGCCGAGAGCATCGCCCGCCACCTGCCATGCGGGATGCCCGCCCACTGAAGCCCCCAACGGCAGGATCTGCACAACTGCCCACAACAGCCCCAGGCCAAACATGACCACCGGCACCAACAGCTTTGAAAGCATCAGCGCCGGATACCGTCGCGCCTCCAATTGCAGTGACAGGCAGGTGAAGACCAGCAATCCGCCTGCCAGAACAGCATTTACGGCCCAAGCCAGTGGCCGGTTGGAGCCAAGCCAGAATGCGCTGAGGCCGACGACCGTTGCAACCAGCACGGATGCAACAGCGCTCATGATGCACCCCAGATCGAAACAGAGGCGGATTGCTTAGACCAATCCATCAGAACTGCGCTCCGGCTTTTCGAAGATAGGCCCGCAATTCTGCAGCTCGGTCAGGATAAGCCTTGTCGACAATTCGGACATCATGCCCAACTATGTCCCTGACGCGATCATTGAGCAGCGGCCAGGCGTGGCTGGTCATCTGCAACCGCTCCAACACCAGATCAACCTCCTTCGGAGCATAGGCAAACGACAGTTCAAGATGGTGTTGGGTGGTGGCATCGAACCCAAACAGGTTGTTGCGCAACCTGGCAGACAGCAACCACAATTCGCCAAGTGCCGGCGCCCTGGCAAGTGCCAGGCCCAAAGCCTGCAGCATCAGCGTCTGCAATCGCCGCTGGCCGGCAAAATCCAGCGCCATGGATTCAAAAAAACCAGGCCGCGCAATTGCCAGAACCGCGTCGCGCCGTTGCGGCAGAGTCATGTCGACAAATCGGTCTGCAATCCTTGATGCGTTCTCAGGCTTCGCCGGATCCAGCGTCGTCAGCCAAACCTGCAGCGTTCCGGGGGAGACCGAATACAACACTTCGTTATGCAGGTGCGTGTCACTCAACCGGAAAAGCTGATATCCGCCCAAGCCAGTTACGCAGACACCCAGAGAAAGCAGAAATCCCATGGCGAGCGGACTGGCGCCGAACAACACGCTAAGCCGACCCGCCATAATAATACGGGTACTTTTTGCTGTAGTAACCTGACTTGTAGTACTCGTAATAGCGGGCTCTTGAAGCCACGACGTCGTTCATGACGACGCCGGTCAGCTTGCCGTCAGCCCCGAGAGACTGTTTCAAAGCGGCATCAACGGCATCACGTGCTGTCGTTTCCCACTTCACCACCAGCACGAGTGAATCAACCACGTCGATCAGGGCTCGGCCATCCGTGACCGGCAGCAATGGCGAGGTATCAACCACAATGAGGTCGTAAAATCCGGACAGATGGGTGAACAGGTCTTTCATCCGCTTCGACCCCAGCAACTCAGCTGTATGGGTCAGGTCCTTGCGGCGTGGTGCCGGCAAAATGTGCAGTCCTGATGCGGCATCCTTCACAATCACCTGTTTCAGATCAACCTCGCCAAGCAGCAGCTCCACCGCGCCGTGCTTGGCGTCTGGCGCATACAGCGATGTGAGGACTGGGTGGCGCAGGTCAAGATCGATGATCAGTACGCGCTCGCCAGAGGCGGCCGCATGCAGTGCCAGGTTGCTGGCGATGGTGGACTTGCCTTCACCCGGCAGCGCCGACGCAAGCAGCACAATTTTCTGCGGGCGGTCAACATCGGCAAACTTGATGCCCATTCTGAGGGCCCGAACGGCCTCGGTGAAACTCGACAATGGTTTTTGGACCACAAGGCGGCTGATGCTCACCCTGTCACTCTTGCCCATCCGGCGCTCTGACTTGTCGCCTCTGCGAAACAGTCCGGTCAAAAAGCTGAATGGATTGAACCTACGGGCCGCACGTCCGATCCCGCTGCCGGGCAACTCACTGTCCGAGCGCGGAATGGTCGCAAGAACCGGAACACCCAGCTGTTTCTCTATCTGGATAGTCGTGCGGTATCCGGCGTCAAGCTGTTCAAGCAGGAAAGCTATGCCGGCTCCGAGACCCAGGCCCAGCAAGGTCGCGAGTATCACAATTGACTTCTTGTTGGGTGCACTCGGTGCTGTCGGCGGCGATGCTCGCTCAATGACACGCGAATTGTTCGTGTTGAGTTTTTCCTGTTCACTGGTTTGCTTGAACCTGGACAGGAAAGACTCAAACAAAGCCTTGTTGGCCGCCGCCTCTCTTTCAAGTTCCCTGAGAATCACCTCTGCCTGACCGTCTCTCGACGCGGTCCCCTTGACCTCGGCAAGACTGGCCGCGATGGATTTCTCGCGGCTGCGGGCAACCCTCAGCGCATTTTCCGTGGACGTCAGAATGCGTTTGGCCTCGGAACTGACCGACCGCCTGACATCTTGGAGCTGAGCTCGCGCCGACACCACCGACGGGTGCCTGTCGCCGTACTTGGCGCTCAGATCGGCAAGCTCGCGGCGTATCTCCGACGCCTTGCCTTTCAGGGATGCCAGTGCACTGGACTGCAGGGCGTCGGCAAATGCCGTAATGTCTCCGCCCCGTTTGCGCACAGCCTGAACCTGATCATACTTGGCTTGCGCCTGCGCCGATTCAGCACGTGCCAGAATCAGCTGTTCGTTCAGTTTGGCAACCTGCTGGTCGCTTAACGTTGAACCGTTAGCTTCAACGATGTTGTTTTCCACCTTGAACAGTTCGACGGCCCGCTCTGATTCACGCACCTTTTTCCGGAGGTCGCTGAGGCGTTCACTGAGCCAGTCGTTGGCACGGCGTGTAACCTCGTAATTCGCTTCCAGCTGATCAACCAGGTATTCGTCCGCGAAGGCATTGGCCACCTGGGCCGCCTTTACCGGGTTCTGAGAGGTGTACTTGATATCGACCACATAGGTCCAACCCTTGCGGTCCACCGATATGGAGTTCGCCAGCGAACGAATAATCTTGTCGGTCCTGTTTTCACTAACAACCGGTTCCGGGGCAGGCTCACGGGAGAACACCAAAGAGATCAGTTGCCGAACCGCAGACACCTTTGCAGGCCCAGCGCCCGCCTGCTCGTCAAGCTTCAACTTGCGAACCACCCGTTTGGCCACATCGTATGAACGAATAAGCTCGAGTTCACTTTCCAGTGCAGAATTGTCTCGCCCGATGCCTGAAACAATGGCTTCGGCGTTAATTATGTTCTTCTGATTCGTATCGATCAGCAGAGTGGACTTGGCGGTGTACACAGGCGTGAGCTGCAAGGCATACACTGCGCCCAGCAACGCAGTCAGGAATCCGATCACCGCAACCATCGGGCCGCGGCGGCGCGCAATCCGGAAAAGCTCCCTTAAATCAATACCATCGGAGCCACCAAGCTCCAAGGGAGATGGTGAGTCAGGGTACCCCTCGCGGCCAGCCGCAGGACTGTTATCAGAAGCGCGCTTTAGCATAGACGCCCACAAGGTGACGGTCCCAATCGGTAAGGCCGGGACCTGTTACATCACTGTAGGAGTATTTGTACCTGCTGCCAACAGACAGGAGGCGGTTCACCCGGTATTCGAGTTCTGCACCAGCCTCTATCCTGAGATCATCCACGGGCGAATTCTCATAGTCGTTGAATGCAAAGCCTACCGATGGCGAGAACACCAATTCGCGCAGAACTTCATAGTCAACCACCAGTTTGGCGGAGTCCTGAACACGACCTACCTGATTAAACGTGCTGTCTTCGATGGTCCGGTCCGCAACAAGTTTTACCGTCATCAGCGGCGTCGGATTCCAGGTCAGCGCGCCGTGATAGCTGAATGAAGAGGTTGTCGGGGAACCTGCAATGTCGAAAGTCTGTTCATTGTAGCCGACGCCGAACTCGCCTGTGACCAGTCGGGTCACTTCAAACTCAACACCGGCAAGGGCACGCCAACCATCCGAGTCAACAATGGTCGCGCCATCATAATCGCGCCAGTTATAGCGGAAATCACCAAAGATCCGGTATCCGGGCGAGACCAGATATGAAACACGTCCACCGGTGGTGACAATGTCACCATCCCGGAAGTCCTGGTCGACACCATCGACATCGTCATAGTCGAAAAAGTCAAATGCTGCTCCTATCGAAACAGCCAGCCGGTTGAAGGTATGTTTGATGGAAGCCCATGACTCGAAGGTATAGTATTCACCCGGCGATGTCGGCAGGCCGGTTGTCGGGTATTCCAGATCCCCCGGCTCCTGATTGAACTTCCCGCCCTTCAGGCCTCCAGTGAGCACGGTATCGCTGCTCGCCTCCAGCAGAACATCCAGTTCGCCATCGAAATCAGTCCGGCTCTGTGACGAAAAGTCGAAATACTCGTAATGATCAAGTCCAGCCTTCAGGTTCAGCTGGTGCCGGCCAAAGTCCGATCTCAACGAAACTGAGGGCGACACATAGACACCTGAGTCGGCATCTTGTCCGGCCGATTCGCCGAACACATTGCTGTCATAAAAGTATCCGGTTTCGACATCGGGAAGAACCCAGAACTGGCCGGCGCGCAGACCAAGCCCTTCAAACCGGTCACGGACCGTGGGCATGTTACCAGCACCCGCGCGCGACAGCTCCTGCGCGGATGCTCCTGCCGAAACACCTGCACATGCGCAAAGCACTGCAATTAATAGTCTTGCCCGCATTTCAGCCGTCACGCCCCATTTAAACTTCGCCCACTACCTGCACGATCAAATCATCGGCCGGATCAAATCAATTTCTGCTAACACCATTGCCGCCACCGTCAACATTGATCACGAACACACCTGGCGACGAGCCTCCGCTCTGACCGCGCCACGCGCCCGAACATATGTCCTGCTCCAGTGCACCAATTCCATTTGCAAAGGAAATCAGGATCTGGCCCGGGCTCCTTTCGCAAGTGCACACCGTCTGTTTAATGCTGCTGGCTGCTGCAGTTTCGTTCACCGACACCAGGTACTGATACGCTCCGGCCAGTCCGGCACCGACATAGACCTGCACCGGCTCGACTGCCTCATCAGCCGCACGGCAAAAGGCATCCGCTTCCCGGTGGTTTGCGCCGACTGCATCTGAGACCGCGATTGCAAGCGCCGGGTCCTGATCATAGCTGGCAACCACCGCCTCAATGCTTTGTGCGTGCACAAAACCTGAAAACAGCACAACGCCCATTGCGCTTGTGATTGCCAGTCTGATTGACATCGCCGTCCACCTCTGTTTCAGCCGGCCATAGCCTCGAAATCTGTGCCTGCTGAATTGCGTCAACAACCAATAGTACCTGATGGTAACTAATGAATTATTGACAGTTTGGTCCGCATACGCCTTACATTTTACAAACGATGAGAGCCTGACCGCCCGCGCGGCCGCTGGCATGGCACAATCAGAAGAACCGCTCCGGTATTCGGATGATATCGCCGGGGTTGATCGCAACCCGCTGATTTGTCTGAATTTCCACTTCCCGATCCTGGCCTGCCCGACGTACGAAAGCCTTGCCGGTATTTGCCCGATAGGTATATCCGCCTGCGATGGCGACAGCGTCTTGTACGGTCAGCCCGGCCTTGTAGGGATATTCACCGCCCTTGCCCACTTCGCCTTGGATGAAGAACGGGCGGTAGTTCAGCACCGAAACGGACACCTTGGGGTCTCTCAGGTAACCGGCCGAATACCGGGCCACGACTGCATTCTGAAACTGGGTGACCGTCTGGCCCCGCGCCTGCACCGCACCGATGAGCGGCAGATCTATTCGGCCATTGTCTCCGACCAGGAATTCACCGGACAGGTCAGCTTCGCCGAAAACATTGACCTTGACCTTGTCGCCGGAGCCCAGCCGGTACGCGGTTTCCGTCCCGGCCGCTGTGGGCACAGCCGACTGCACGGTCGCACCATAACTCTCCGGCGCCGCCGACAATCCGGCAGCTCCCGGACCGCTGGTCGAAGCGCCGCAGGCGGTCAGCAGGCTTGCAACCAGGACCAACCCTGCGAGTATTTTGAACCGGCTCTGAAATCCCCCAAGGATCATGACCTCTACCATCAGCTTTCTCGGACAAGGCCGGTACACAAAGCCTTGTCCCAAGACGTATGACGCCCACTAACAGCGAATCAGTAACTCATTCATACCATCTGACGCCGCCGTATCAAAACAACACTAGGTCAGCATAGATTGCCAAATGGTTAACAAGTGGTAAATTTTCTGAAAATTCGGCGCTTCAGTTTCGAAGTTTCGAGCGCCTCGGATTGCACTAGGTCGACAGAAACCGCACATCGTTTCCTTCAAGAACCGCACAGGTGAGACGCCCGGTGATATAGGCACCGGTGTCAATACCAATGCGGTGAACCTCGATTTGGGGCTTCTCGGTCGGCGTATGGCCGTGAACGATCATTTTCGGCAATGCCTTGTCATGGCTCAGGAACGGTTCCCGGATCCAGAGCAGATCCTGCGCCACCTGGTCATCCAGCGGAATGTGCGGATTCACCCCGGCGTGGGCGAAGAAGTATTTGCCCGCCCCAGCCGACAGAATGCAGCTCTCCAGAAAAACCCGATGGCTGGGCGGCATTGCATCCAGCAGGCCCTTTTGAATGTCGGCCCACTGATCCTCCCCCATGGGCATTCGGAATTTCAGCCCGTATGAATGCAGCGTTTCCAGCCCGCCATATTGCCCCCAGGAACTGATCACACCGGGATCGTTCAAAAAATCCTGCAGGTAGAGCTCATGGTTGCCGCGCAAGGTAATCCGCTTGTTGCAGAAACTGTGGCCCTTCACCATCCAGTCCAGCACCTCCCTGGATGACGGTCCCCGGTCGATGTAGTCACCCAGGAAAACCTCGACGCAATGACCAATCGGCTGTTCCTTGCGATCAGCCTCCATCATCGCGTAAAGCCGCTCAAGCAGATCTATTCTGCCGTGGATGTCGCCGATCACATATACCCTCACCCCGTCTGGAAGGCGCGGCTCGTCGTCCTGCTGCGAACCCTTGCTCTTCGAAACAAGCTTTTTGAAAATGCCGGAGATCATCTCAATTCAAAGCGTCCTGGTTCAATTTCACACCTAGCGGCAGTTTCCAGTCTCGCTGCTGCATGAAGCTGAAATGCACACGTCAAGCCCGTTGTATCTGAAACACTCGGTACGCCATACACAGCACCTGCTGCCATCCACCACTTACCGTATGAAAGTGTCGCTTCAGCGTCCGTCGATAAACTGTCGGCAGGAATCAAAGTTGTCAAATGCCAGCATCCCGCGCGAGGTCTGCACGGCCACGCTGCCGTCCGCATAGTGCAGCACGCGACGTCCCCGGTAACGGGCGCGCCCCACGATCAAATGCACCCCCTCCCTCAGCAACTGCCGGTACTCCCGCTCCGCAGTCTGCAACCTGATGCGGGGAACAACAACAAAAACCAGCAGACAAACCAACGATCCGATCGTGGCCATCAGCACCATCGTTGCGACACCCAGATCCAAAAACACGGTCAACGCCACACTCATGATCACGATGCTCAGTGACGTGAACAAAAATGTCAGAATCTTTTTCATGACAGCGCCCGGTGAAAGCGGAAAACTGACCTAAACCAACAGATTAATCGTGATTCGGCCAGCCGTGATGTGACCGGATATGTCGAGCATCAGGGCGCATCGGGTGCAACCGAACGTGAAAGAGTGCGCCGTGCGAGAGCCACTACGACGACAAATGCTGCCGTTGCGGCACAGCGGCTAGCGGCTGCAACCTGCCCTAACGGTCAATATACTGCCGGTAGCGGTCAAAACTTTCGAATGATTTGAACCCGAAACGGGTTTCTGCCAACACGGTTCCATCACTGTAATGAACCACCCGGCGACCGCGGTATCTGGCCCGGCTGACCCGCCGCGCACCCGACGGTGAGTCGCTGCCATCATTCCAGCGCTTGGTTTTGCGCATCTGCAGCAAGGTCTGCACGATCACGGCAATCGCGAGAACGGCCGAAACGCCCGCGAACCAATTGGTCGTAACCTCCGACATATCGTCAAGCCCACCCTCGCGCTCAACTTCCCCCCGTGATCAGGCACCCATTTGACTCTCAACAGGTTATGGAGACTCTTTTGCGTAAAGCAAGCCATACCTGTTCGGCAACTCACAGATTTGCACATCTGAAGTCGCAAGACCGTGGCGCTAAAGTGTCATCCCTTCCAGCGGGATCGCCGGCTTGCGCCCGGCAATGACATCTGCAACCAGCCTGCCGGTGCCGTGACTCATGGTCCAGCCCATATGCCCCTGACCGGTGTTCATCCAAAGGTTCTTGAAGCGGGTCGCACCGAGAATCGGGGTTCCTTCCGGCGTCATCGGACGCAGACCAGCCCAATACTCCGCCCTAGAGTAATCGGCGCCATCGGGAAACAATCCCTTGACCACGCTGGTCATGTGCCGGAAATCGTCTGGGGAATGGTGGACACCATAGCCTGAGAACTCGGCGGTTGCCGTCACCCGCAGGCGGTCACCCATCGGCGTGTAGGCAACCAGACTCTCCTCGTCGATACCGCCGATGGCAGGTGTGTTGTTGCGGCCCGACACCGGAACGGTCATTGAATACCCCTTGACCGGATAGATGGGCAGATCAATCCCGAGCGGCTTCACCAGATGGGGCGAATACACGCCAAGCGACAACACGACAATATCTGCAGTCAGGCCATCCTGGTCGGTCACCACACAGCTGACGCGGTCTCCCTCTGTCTCAAGCGCCTGCACCGTTACACCCCATCTGAACTTGACGCCGCGCTCTTCAAGCCAACCTGTCAGGTTGCGCGCAAACATGCGGCAGTCACCGGTCTCATCGCGGCCGCCAAACAACGCCCCGGCAAACTGATCCCTGCAATCGGCAAGCGCCGGATCCTTGTGCGCGATGCCATCTGCATCCAGAACACCTATTTCCGAACCTTCGCGACGCAGTATGTCGGCTTTCGTGTTGGCGGCGTCAAACGCGGCCTGTGACCGGAACAGATACAGGATGCCGCCATCATTTGCGTCATATGAAAGTGCCGTGTCAGCGCATGTTTCGTGAAACACGGTCTGCGCGTAGTTGCACAACCTGACTTTCCGCCTGGTGTTGATGGTCGCGCGTTCCGTGCTGCACTGGCCCCAGAACTTCCACATCCACTTGACAAATGCCGGATCCAGCGACGGTTTCAGCCGCAGCGCCTGATCATTGCGCCACAGGGATCTGAGCAGAATTTTCGGTGAGGCCGGCGAGGCCCAGGCATATGCATGCCCCGGCGCGATCATGCCGGCATTGCCGAAGCTGGTGAACTCGGCCGCTCCGGCCTCGCGGTCGATGACGGTCACATCGTGACCGTCCCGCCACAGTTCGTAGGCCGTGGTGACCCCGACTATTCCGGCTCCAAGCACCAACGCCCTGGCCATAACAGCGACTCCCTAGAGCGAGATATGATGAGATTGGAACATTTGACCGCGGCGATTTTGGCCGCTGGCTAGGCGGATTGCACGCCGTGGTGTCGCTCCACCACAAGTGCGATCCAACGACGCCAGAGGGCAAAATCGTCCCGCCAATAAATCAGGTATCATCAAAATTCCTGCTCCTTTCCGGGTGGAGAAAATCGGTCCATCGGAGTCGTTGCGCCGCTTGCCCGATGCACCGCATCGCGCTGCGCGACGCGCCTAGCCGAGTGAACTGATTTTCCGCCATCAAATGTTCCAATCTTATCTCGCTCTAGACGGCTGCCTCCACCTGGATTTCGACATCCAGGCCCGGCGCCGCCAGCTTCGGAGAATGTACCGCAGCACGGCATGGCGTTTCACCGGCCACCACCCATGCGTCCCAGACCGTGTTCATTTCGGCCCAGGTATCCATGTCGGTGAGCCAGATGGTCGCCTTGATGACTTTGGTCTTGTCGGACCCGGCTTCTGACAGCAAGGCATCTATCTGGGCCAGAATGTCTGCCGTCTGGTCGGCGACGCTGCCGCCCGCGGCCTTGTCAGCCACAAGACCGGACATATAGACCTTGTCACCGTGGATGATCGCGCTTGTCATCCGGTTACCGGCACCAATTCTTTTCAAACTCATCTGCTTTCTCCATGTTGCTGACCTGCTAAGGCCGTCTTGAATCTGTTTCTGATGATGTGCCCGTCACGTTCCGGCAGCACTCTCGGCAGTTCATCCGAACTGGTCTTTACCACACCCAGCACAGGGCCGTTTTCTTCAAGCACCAGTTGCTTCACCGCATCAAGGTCTGTGGGCTTGTAGGCGGTAGCGACGTGTCTGAACCCGCACGCCAGCGCAACGGCAGCGAGATTGGTGGTCTTGCCCGTGTGGCTGATCTGGCCGCCGGTTTCACCAAACGCCTCGTTGTCGATGACCAGCATGGCGAGATTGCCGGGTGCCTTGGCGGCAATGGTGGCCAGCGACCCCATGCCCATCAGCATTTCCCCGTCGCCGGTGACCACCAGCACTCGAGCGTCCGGGCGTGCCAGCGCAAGGCCCAAACCCATGGCCGCTGCGCCGCCCATGGCGCCCCACAGGTAGAAGTTCTGTGCAACGTCTCCTGCAGCGGCCACATCATATGTCGGCGATCCCAGGCCGCTGATCACCAGCAGGTTGTCCGGCCGGTCCTGCAATATCGCTGCGATCGCCTTGCGTCTTTCAATCATGTCGCGGCCCGCCTCAAAAGTCTTTCGCGCCGATCAGGCGCTGCGACAACAAGACCGCGACCGGACATTTGCTGTCATAGGCCAGGCGCATCGCCGATCCGGTCATGGCTGCCGCATCTTCGCCCGTATCGGCACGATAGACGATAAACCCCGACCGCCTGAACGTCTCTTCTGTTGCCTGTCCCATCGGCATCTGCCACGGATTGAACTCGCCCCACTCGCCGCGCATTGTGACCAGGGTCACAAATGGAAACCCGCAGGATTTGAGCAGCGAGAACATGTTGACACAGTTGCCCACGCCGGACGACTGCATGAGCATGACGCCGCGCTGGCCGCCAAGCTCGGCGCCGGCCAGAACGGCAACGCCTTCTTCTTCGGTGGTGAGAACCGAACAGCTGATTTCATTGTCTGCAAGGCATGCATTGATCAGGCTGGCATGACCGGCGTCCGGCACATAGGCCATTTGCCGAACACCATGCGCTTTCAATGCGGTGAAAATGCCTGCCCGCCAGTCATCGCCAGCAAACGAGAATGAGTCTGCTTTCATTCCGCCCTTCGACTTCAAGTGTTGTTTATCAGTTGCAACGCACCTTGCGTTCACACTGCTTCCTGCGTCAAGCTGCGGAAGTGGTATAGTGGAGTTGCGTATGAAGCATGTGACCCTTCCCGGCGGAGACCAAATTCCTGCCCTCGGCCTCGGCACCTGGCGCATGGGGGAAGATGCAGACCTGCTGCAGTCGGAAGCAGATGTGCTGCGCCTTGGCCTCGATCGTGGCTTGAATCTCATTGACACAGCGGAGATGTACGGCGAAGGAGGCGCGGAGCTTGTCGTCGCAGAAGCCGTGAAGAACCGTCGTGACCAGGCTTATCTGGTTTCCAAGGCCTACCCGCACAATGCGTCCTATGACGGCGTTATCGCTGCCTGCGAACGCTCACTGTCGCGGTTGCAGACAGACCGCATAGACCTGTATCTGCTGCACTGGCGCGGCCAGTATCCGCTCGATGAGACCGTTTCCGGGTTCGAGCGTCTGAAGCAGGATGGGAAAATACTCAAATGGGGCGTCAGCAATCTTGATGCGGAAGACATGGAAGAGCTGTTCGGTGTCCGCGACGGCCGCAATTGTGCGGTCAACCAGGTGCTGTACAACCTGTCCGACCGTGGCATTGAATGGGACCTGAAGCCCAAGCTTGTCGAAAACGGCATCCCGGTCATGGCCTACTGCCCGTTGGGTGAAGGCAGGCTGCTGCGCGACGCAAGCCTGGCGACGCTTGCCGACCGTCACGGATGCACGCCGGCATCTATCGCGCTCGCCTGGCTGATTGCCCAGCAGCACATAATTGCCATTCCGAAAACATCCCGTCCGGAACGCGTCGACCCGATCGTTGCCGCTCTCGATATCGAGCTCGACGACGACGATATGGCGCTGCTCGATCATGAGTTCCCGGCACCGGACGGCCCATCAGCACTGTCCATCGTTTGAAGGTTGCCGGTGACCGGCACCTAAACCGGATAGGCCAGCACGATCGCCTTTCCGGCAGCAACGGACACCCGCGCCGGCGACGTCTGCACTTCATTTGACAATGTGAGCGTCGAGCCAAGCATGACGTCCCGGTCGGTCAGCGGCCATCGCACGCCTTCAATGCTGATGCGCTCCAGATCGGTAACCGGCAGGATCGACAGCCGCGATGCCGGCGGCACGTCTAATTCAACACTGTCATTCAGCAACGGCCACGCTTCCTCGTGACCGCTCGACAGCATCACGCGAATGCCGCGCGCCTTCAGCTGCAGCAGCAGCATCAGGTGGGCAAAGGCGTGGTCCGCCTGACCGCCAAACCCACCGGCCAGTATCAGCTCGCTCGCCCCGAGCCGAACCGCTTCGTCGACCGCCAGTTCGCCGTCTGTCGCATTCTTGGCAACCGGGTAAGGCTGGCGCGGCACGTCGGCGTATCGGGCAACAAGCGCCTGGTCACTGGAATCAAAATCGCCAAGCCACAGTTCCGGCACAAGCCCGAGCGCGGCAGCATGCGTCATACCGCCGTCGGCGGCAATCACCCTGCTGCCGTCAATCTGGTACCTGAGGCGGTCCGTGGCGGTCAACTCGCCGGCCAGAAGGATTGTGAACTTCTGTGTCATGGCCGCTGCAATACCACACAATTCCGCTTGTACAAGTGCTGTATGGTGCCAGAGCCTTTCTGACTCAAACGGTTCCATTGAAGTCCGAAAAGCACTATATCTGTGATCGCTCTGGGGTGCCCGTAACTTGAAGGGCTGAGAGGCAAGTGTCCTTGCCAACCCTCTGAACCTGATCCGGATCATGCCGGCGGAGGGATACGAGCCAGTTCTCGATGGTTTCCCGTTATGCCCGCCAGCAAGTTGTCATCTTCGTGGAGGAGATCGAAAATGCTGCGCTTTTTCACCATGTTGTCTGCCGTTGTGTTGGCCCTTGCTTCGCCGGCAATGGCCAAGGACAAGCTGACTATCTACACCTATGACAGCTTCGTTTCGGACTGGGGTCCGGGGCCGAAGATCAAGGCTGATTTTGAGGCCACCTGCGATTGCGAGCTTGAATGGGTCGCCGTTGCCGATGCCGTTGCCACCTTGAACCGCATCAAGCTCGAAGGCGCCGGCAGCCGGGCCGACATCCTGCTCGGCATCGATACCAGCCTGACCACGGAAGCCGCCGAAACCGGACTGTTTGAAGAACACGGTATCGACACCAAGAACCTCCGCCTGCCTCTAGAATGGACCGACAAGACCTTTGTGCCCTACGACTATGGTCACTTCGCCGTCATCTATGACAGCGAGAAGGTCCAGACACCTCCGGCAAGCCTGGACGAACTGGTCAACGGCGATCCCGGGCAGAAAATAGTCATCCAGGATCCACGCACGTCCAGTCCCGGCCTCGGTCTGCTGCTGTGGATCAAGGCGGTTTACGGCGACAAGGCCGGCGAGGCCTGGACAAAACTGTCAAAGCGCGTGCTGACCGTGACCCCCGGCTGGTCTGAAGCCTACGGCATGTTCACCAAGGGCGAAGCGCCGCTGGTGCTGTCATATACGACATCGCCTGCCTATCACATGGTGGCCGAGAACACCGACCGCTACCGCGCCGCCGCCTTTGCCGAAGGTCACTACATGCAGATAGAAGTTGCCGGCATCCTGAAGTCGTCGCAGAACAAGCAACTTGCCCGCAAGTTCCTGACCTTCATGACCGGCCCGGGTTTTCAGAACCACATTCCGACCAACAACTGGATGTGGCCGGCCGGCAAGACCTCCGAAGCCATGCCGGATGCGTTCGACAAGCTTGTAAAACCGTCAAAGTCGTTGCTGTTGCCAGCGGATGAAGTGAATGCCAACCGCAAGACCTGGATAGACGAGTGGCTCAAGGCCACAACCAGATAGTTCGGCCGGCCGTCATGCAGAGCACTGCAGCAGCCGGCACAAGGCCAGCCATGCTTGCCGGTCTTGCGGCCATGGTTTGCATTGCCGGCGCCGTTGCGACCCCCATGCTGGCACTGGTTGCCATCGCACCCGCCATGCCCGACCTGAGCGCCGATTATCTCGGCTTCGTCTGGTCGATCACCAGGTTCACCGTGCTGCAGGCCGGATTGTCCACTCTGCTGTCGGTGATGGCGGCGGTCCCGCTGGCAAGGGCGTTGGCCCGGCAGGCGTCATTTCCCGGCAGGCAGGCCATTCTGCGGCTTCTCACCCTGCCGCTTGCGCTTCCCGCGCTGGTCGTCGTGCTCGGCATCGTCGAAGTGTGGGGCAGGCAGGGCTGGGTGAGCACGATGCTGCAGCAAACTGGCCTGACCGGTCCATTGAACATCTACGGCCTCAGCGGCATCCTGATTGCCCATGTGTTCTTCAACATGGCACTGGCCGCGCGCCTGCTGGTTGCAGCGCTGGAACAGATACCGCCGGAGAACTGGCGCCTTGCCGCGCAGTTGAGCTTTAGTTCCCGGCATGTGTTTCGACACATCGAATGGCCGGTGATCCGGTCTGCGTTGCCTGGCATTGCCAGTCTTGTATTCATGTTGTGCATTGCCAGTTTCGCCGTCGTGCTGGTGCTGGGTGGCGGACCCAGGGCGACCACGCTTGAAGTGGCCATCTATCAGTCGCTGCGGTTTGACTTTGACCCGCCGCGTGCAGTGCTGCTGGCTGCATTGCAGCTTAGCCTGTGTGCAGGCCTGTTTGCCCTGGGTGGACGCATGGCCACGGACATCGCGGTGATGGCGAGCGTCGGCAAACCGGCCCGGCGCCCGGATCAGGCGACAGCAAAACTTACTGACACGCTTGTCATTGCCGCCGGCCTCACCTTCATGGCCATGCCGATGCTGGCCATTGTGCTGTCCGGCATCACGGCTCCCTTCGATGTCATCGTGACACAGGCAGTGTTCTGGCGTGCGCTCGTCACGTCGCTGGCACTGGCGCTGGCCGCAGCCAGCCTTTGCCTGGTGATGGCCTGGAGCCTGCTGGCCGCACAGCGCACCATCATGCGCCGCCGCATTCCGTCGCGCGCCGCGTCCGCGCTGATGTCATCCATGCAGGCCGCCGGATCTCTGATACTGGTGGTTCCGCCAGTGGTCATCGGAGCCGGATGGTTTGTGGTCCTGCATCGGACAGGCTTGGCCAATTCCGCAGCACCCGTCGTCGTGGCGGTCGTCAATGCGCTTATGGCTCTGCCCTTTGCCTTGCGCATCCTGAGGCCCGCCGTAGTGGGCCAGGCCCAGGTCCACGACCGCCTGTGTGCCAGCCTCGGCCTCACCGGAATGCAGAGATGGCGGCTGATTGACCTGCCGGTTCTGGCACGCTCGTTGACCCTCGCCTTTGCCTTTGCAGCCGCCCTGTCAATCGGCGACCTGGGTGCAGCCGCGCTGTTCGGTTCTGCCGACTTTGTCACCCTGCCGCTTCTCCTGCTACAGAAGATGGGCAGCTATCGGTCACTGGAAGCGGCCGGCATAGCGCTGCTGCTGGCCGGATTCTGTCTCGGACTTATCTGGCTGGCCGAGAAACTGAAACCGGAGGCAGCGGCACAATGAGTGGCGCCGACATCAGGCTTGACGAGTTGCAGTTCGCCTATCCCGGCGGCGAACCGTTTCACTTTTCAACCAGCTTTGACGCCGGCAGCTTCACCGGCCTCATCGGCCCGTCCGGGTCCGGCAAGACCACGCTGATCAACCTGATCGCCGGTTTTGAAGAACCTGCCTCCGGCAACCTGTACTTCGATGGCGTGGATGCGGCCGAAGCCGAACCGGCCGAGCGCCCGGTCACCATGGTCTTTCAGGACAACAACCTGTTTGCCCACCTCGACGTGTTCACCAATATCGCGCTCGGCGTTTCGGCCTCTCTCGACCTGTCCGGCGATGACCGAACCGAGATCGCCGGCGCCATGGAGAAAACCGGCCTTTCGGGGTTTGGCCACAGGTTGCCGCGTGAGCTGTCCGGAGGCCAGCGGCAACGGGTGGCCATCGCCCGGGCGCTGGTTCGCGACCGGCCTGTGCTGCTGCTGGATGAACCGTTTGCTGCGCTTGGACCGGCACTCCGGCGTGACATGCTCAGGCTCGTCAGCACCATTCACAAGGAGCGCCGGATGACTGTCATCCTGGTCTCGCACGACCCCGCCGACGTAAAGTTTGCAGCCACTCATGCCGCGTTTCTGGATGCCGGCCGGGTCATGGCCAATCGCCCGGTCGATGCCTTTTTCAGCGCATCAGACATTCCCGGATTGCAGGGCTACCTGGGCACCTGACGTATTGCCATTGCCCGCCAGCAGTGGAACAGTACCGGCACTTGCTCCAGTAACAGTTCCAAGCAACGGACCAGTTTCATGACGCTTGCCAACGGCCATCGGCATCTTGCCATTCCCGGCCCTACGAACATGCCCGATGAGGTGCTCAATGCCCTGCACCAGGCTTCTGTCGACATCTATGGCGGCAGTTCGGAAACCGCTTCCCGCGAATGTCTGAAAAACCTCAAGAAGGTTTTTCGCACCCGGAGCAAAGTCTACATCTATGCCGCCAACGGCCATGGCGCCTGGGAGGCAGCTCTGACCAATACGCTGTCGAAGGGCGACAAGGTATTGGTGCTCTCGTCGGGTCTGTTTCCCCGGTCATGGGGAGAGAACGCGGACGGGCTTGGCATTGAGACCGAAGTGCTCGCCGAACGCCGCGGCCGCGCGGTTGACATCGATGCCGTCAGGACGCGGCTCGCCGCGGACAGCAGCCACGAGTTCAAGGCGATCCTGATGGTGCAGGCCGATACCGCCACCGGCGTCGTCAATGATGTCAAGGGCGTCCGGGCAGCCTTGGACAGCACCGGGCATCCGGCCATGCTGATGGTCGACACCATCGCATCGCTTGGATGCATGGATTTTGACATGGACGGCTGGGGTGTCGATGTAACTGTCGCCGGCGCCCAGAAGGGGTTGATGACGCCACCAGGTCTCAGTTTCACCGCCGCAAGCGCCAAGGCCAAAAAGGCACACAAGACAGCGGGGCTGGTGACAAATTACTGGGACTGGACGTTCCGCGATGGCAAGGAACATTACCAGTGGTACGCCGGCACACCGCCGGTGCAAATGGTGTTCGCCCTGCAGAAGGCGCTGCAGATGTTGCTCTCTGAAGGGCTTGAAGCGGCCATCCATCGCCATGCGATGCTGGCCGGCGCAACCCGGGCGGCAGTTGATGTCTGGGCGTCGCGCGGAAAGCTCGCGTTCGCCATTTCCGAACCGTCCGAGCGCAGCAACTCTGTGACCAGCGTGTTGACCCCCGGCGATGCCAGCCACCGCATCATAGAGTACTGCGAAAACAGGCTTGGCGTGACCATTGGCCGTGGCATCGGCCCCCTGGACAGCCGGGCAATCCGCATCGCCCACATGGGTCATGTCAATGCCTACAACCAGCTCGGCACGCTGGGCGCAATCGAAACCGCGTTGGCGGCGCTCGATATCGAACACGGACCTGGCGGCGTGCAGGCCGCGATTGAGTACATCGCCAATCATGTGAAGTAGACTTCATGACATCTGCCGACCTGATCATCAGCAATGCCTGCATCATGACGATGGACAATGCCTCGCCATCGGCGCAGAGCCTGGCGATTTCCGGCAATTCGATCATCGCGGTCGGCAGCACTGAAGATGTCGCCAACACGGCCGGTCCGCAGACCCGCATCATCAATGCCGGCGGGGCCAGTGTTCTGCCCGGCTTCATAGAAAGCCATCTGCACATCTTTCCCGGCGCTGCGTCGCTGTCGCGTCTCGACCTGACAGGAGTGGAAGGACACGATGCGCTCAGAAATGCCGTGATGGACTGGAGTGCCCGGCAGCCTGACGGGATCGTCTTCGCCAATCAGGCCCACTATTCCATTCTGGGGTCAGGTGCCATCACGCGCCAGACGCTGGACGACGTCTGCCCCGACCGACCATTTGCCATGATGGCACCCGACGCTCATACCGTCTGGGCAAATACAAAAGCCCTTGCCGCTGCCGGCATCCTTGACGGCGGCAAGGTCAACCCCGGCAGCGAAATCGTCATGGCCGCAGACGGCACAGCGTCCGGCGAACTGCGCGAGACCGATGCGTTCGCCCCGGTCATCGCCTTGACCGAAACCCAGGGCCGCGAGGCGCTCGGATACACGACAGCACGTGATCCGGTGCCGGCACCTGGCAAATCGCAACGCGCTGCGGACATGGCCACCCTGCGGCAGGGCATGAAGTATTGCGCCTCGCTCGGCATCACCAGCATGCACAACATGGACGGCAATTTGTACCAGTGCGAACTGCTGCAGGAAATTCATCAAGCGGACGGTCTCAACTGCCGCATAGAGGTGCCGTTCCACTACAAGAACGACAAGCAGCTGTCAGACCTTGAAGAGGCCGAACACATGCGCCGCACCTGGGACAGCGGTCATCTGTGGTGCAACAGGGTGAAACTGTTCATGGACGGTGTTCTGGACTCCGGCACGGCGTTCGTGCTCGACGGGTATCCCGATGAGCCTGCTTCAACCGGCGATCCCCTGTTCAGTGCCGACCAGTTCAACGAGATCGCCACACAGTGTGACAGGCGCGGGTTCCAGATCGCCGTTCACGCCATAGGGGACGCGGCGGTGCGGCGCACCTTGAATGGGTATCAGGCTGCAATTCAGGCCAACGGCAAGCGCGACAGCCGGCACCGCATCGAGCACATCGAAATCATTGACGAAGCGGATGTCGCACGCTTCGCCGAACTCGGCGTGATCGCGTCCATGCAACCGCTGCATGCGCTTGGAACCGGTTCCTATCCGATGGAGCCGACCCGTTCGAAAATCGGTGACGCAAAGCTGGCACGCGCGTTTGCCTGGAACACCCTGCGCGATGCCGGGGCACGTTTGTGCTTTGCCAGCGACTGGCCGGTGTCGCCGGTCGATCCGCTGCTGTCGATTAAGGCGGCCATGACCCGGGAAAAACTGCACCCGTCACATCCCGACCAGCGCCAGACACTGCACCAGGCGGTGCATGGTTACACTGCCGGCGGGGCCTATGCCGAGTTCAGCGAAGGCCGCAAAGGCGTGCTCAAGGCAGGGGCGCTCGCCGATGTCGTCATCCTCGACGGCGACATTGAAGCCACCGATCCGGAGGCAATCGATAGCCTGAAGGTGACAACCACCATCTGCGACGGTGCCATCGCCTTTGCCAGATGAAATAGTTATCCGCGTCCATGCGGCGCCATGTAGTCCAGCATCGGCCCAACCGCGACGATGCGGGTCGGGTTCACTGTTTCATGGCTGGCATAGTAGTGGTTGCGGATATGATCGAGATCCACGGTCTCGGCCACGCCCGGCATCTGGTAGATCTCGCGGGTGTAGGCCCACAGGTTCGGATAGTCGACGACGCGGCGGCGATTGCATTTGAAATGCCCGTGATACACCGGGTCGAAGCGCACCAGCGTCGTAAACGCGCGCACATCGGCCTCGGTGAAGCGGTCGCCCGCCAGCCAGTGCTGCCGGGACAGGATGTCCTCCATCCAGTCCAGCGTGTCGAACAGGGGCAGCACCGCCGCCTCGTATGCCTGCTGGCTGCGGGCAAATCCCGACTTGTAGACGCCATTGTTCACGGTGTCGTAGATGCGCGCATTCACCCGGTCGATTTCGTCCCTGAGCTCTTGCGGATAATAGTCGCCGGGCCTGGCGCCGACCTGGTCAAACGCCGAGTTGAACATGCGGATGATCTCGGCGCTCTCATTGGACACAATTTGCCGGGTCTCTGTATCAAGCAGGACCGGCACTGTCACCCGGCCGGTATAGTCGGGCTTCGCCGCTGCATAGACATCGCTCATGTGGCCGGCGCCAAACACCGGGTCAGCCACAACGCCATCGCCATTTTCAAATGACCAGCCGTCTTCACCCATGAACCAGTTGACCACTGAAACCGGTATTTGGTCCTCGAGGCCCTTCAGGCTTCGCATGATCAGTGTCCGGTGCGCCCACGGGCATGCCAGCGAGACATAAAGGTGATAGCGTCCTGCCTGCGCCGGGAACTCGCCATCTGCCGTGATCCAATTTCGAAAGCTGGTTTCGCTGCGCTTGAAGCTGCCGCCCTTGGCAAGGTCTGCCAGGGACTGCGTATGCCACTTGCCATCAATCATCACACCCATGCACTATCCACCTTCTTCTCAAGACCGGTTCGCTGTCACATAGTGACAGGCCGCACCATTATCAAAACAACAAATGTTGAGTGACCATGACCGACCCTTACGCGCACTATTCGTCCCTGAAATTCAACCGGCCTGAAGACGGCGTTCTCGAGGTGATCCTGTCGGCGCCGAAAAAGCTCAACGCGCTGGATGCGGGCGGGCACCGCGAACTGGCCGAAGTCTGGCGCGACATAGATCGCGACCCGGACACCAATGTTGTCCTGCTGCGTGGTGAAAACGGCAACCTGTCGGCCGGCGGTGATCTCGGCCTGGTCGAGGACATGACCAACGACTTTGCAACCCGCGCCCGGGTTTGGAAGGAAGCCAGCGATCTGGTCTACAATGTCATCAACTGCTCCAAACCGACCGTGGCCGCCATCGAGGGCGTCAGCGTCGGTGCCGGGCTGGCAGCCGCCATGGTCTGCGACATCACCGTTGCCGGGCGCACCGCGCGCATCATTGACGGGCATACCAGGCTGGGCGTTGCCGCCGGCGACCATGCGGCCATCGTCTGGCCACTGCTGATCGGCATGGCGAAAGCAAAATACTACCTGATGCTGTGCGAACCGCTTGCAGGCGAGGAAGCCGAACGCATCGGCCTGGTGTCACAGGTCGCAGACGACGGCGAGGTTCATGACGCAGCCCTTAAAGTCTGCCGCAAGCTCGCCCGCGGCGCACCGACGGCGATCCGCTGGACCAAGCATTCACTGAACAACTGGCTGCGCATGGCAGGCCCGAGCTTCGATGCGTCACTGGCACTGGAATTCATGGGCTTTTCAGGCCCGGAAGTGCAGGAAGGACTGTCCTCGATCCGCGAAAAGCGCAAACCGGATTTCCCGGCCAAGTCGCCGTTTTGAACTCCTACCCGCCGGCACCTGCGCCGCGCCGCCTGGCAACCAGGCGGCCGAGATTGCCGCTTTGCGACACCATAACGCCGCACGCGATGATGACTGCCATTCCGACAACGGTGATCGCGTCGGGTATGTCGGCAAAAAACAACAGCCCCCAGACGACAGCCGCAACGATCTCGCTATAGGTGAACGGAGCCAGCGCAGGTGCTGACGCACGGGCAAATGCAGCAATGATCAACAGGTGCGAAACAGCGTTGATCGCCCCCATCACAAACAGAACCCCCGCCTGGCCGAGGGAGACCGGTTGCCACCAGACCCAGGCCAGCGGCGCTATCAGCGCGATTGCCACCAGGGCCATGTAGGTGTTGGACACCAGCGCCGGCGCAGCGTTGGCCAGCTTGCGGGTGACAATGATGTGAAATGCGTAGAACCCGCCGGTCAAGATGGCCGCCATCGTGCCGACATTGATCACACCCAGGTCCGGCCGCATCACGATCAAAATGCCAATGAAGCCGCACACGACACCGAACCAAATTGCCGGTCCGGCACGTTCTCCCAGCAGCCATGGCGACAACAGCGCCACAATGAACGGGTAGATGTAGAGTATGGCCACAGTGTTGGCCAAAGGCAGGTAGCGCACCGAAAACACAAAGCTCAGCGTGGCGCCAAGTATCAGCGTGGCGCGCAGAAACTGGGTCGGTGCCGCTGGCGGCAGCGCAACCTGGCGCCCGTACCGCCACACTGCAATCGGCAGCAACACCACAAGGTAACCGGCATAGCGGCCAAACGTCATCACTGCGACATTCAGCTCCGCCGCCATCAGTTTCAGGAACGCACCGGACAGGCTGGCCGTCGCCAGTCCGGCCACCAGCAGCAACACCGCAAGGGCAAAACTTCCGGTGTCAGGTGCATCTGGTTCAGATGTCATCTGCCGGCATCGGCAAGGGCAACCGGCAAGGCTGCCTCAAAACAGTCGAGATCGTCCTCACGCCCCGCTGATACCCGGATGCACCGGTTGAGCGGTTCCACACCGGGCATGCGTACGAACACCCCCTGGGCCAGCAGGCCCTCCATCACGGTCTTGGCGAAGGCGCCGTCACGGCCGCAGTCGATGGCAACGAAATTGGTCGCGGATGCCAGCGTCTCCAGCCCGTTGTCATGGGCGATTCGGCTGATCCGGTCGCGCGCGCTGTGCACCCGCATGACGATCGCGTCGAGCCAGTCATTGTCCGCCAGCGCTGCCAGCGCACCTGCCTGTGCGATGCGGTTGACACCAAAATGATTGCGGATCTTGTCATATGCCTTGACGATCTCCGCCTCACCGATCAGGTAGCCGATCCGGCATCCCGCCATACCGTACGCCTTGGAAAAGGTGCGGAACCGCAGCACCTGCGGATTGTGCACGTCCAGGTCGGGCATCGTGCCTGCCGGGGCGAATTCGCCGTAGGCTTCATCGAGGCACAAGACGACACCTTCCGGCAGCTGCTTGATCATCGCGTCGATCTCGGCGCCCCGCCACCATGTTCCCATCGGGTTGTCCGGATTGGCGAGAAAGATCATTTTTGCATTCTCACGCTGCGCCAGCGCCAGCAACGACGCCGGGTCTTCCCGATCCTCGACATAGGCCGTCGTAACGATTTCGCCGCCGGCACCGGCAACCTGATAATTGAACGTGGGGTACGCTCCTGACGATGTGGCGACCTTGTCGCCAGGCTCAATGAACAACCGGGCAGTGACCCCGAACAAACCGTCAATACCTTCACCGATCAGGACGTTGTCCGGTGACACGCCATGCCAGGCAGCCAGTGCCTGCTTGAGGTCGTAACACTCCGGGTCGCAGTATTTCCAGGCTTCGATTGCCTCTGCCTGCATGGCCTGCACGACTTTGTCAGACGGCCCGAACACGCTTTCGTTGGCGCCTATGCGCGCCTTGAACGCATCCCCGCGAGCCCGCTCCTGGGCTTCCGGTCCGACAAAGGGGACGGTTGAAGGCAGCTCGGCAACCAGAGATGAAAGAGGTGGGCGCATCATGACCTGAAACTCCTTGCTTTACTGGCTAGCGGCAGAGCGCGCAGCCGTCTAATCTGGCAAGCAAGATGACATCGTTTTCACGGATACACCACCTGCTTGAACATCAGGTTGCCCATGCGCCTGACGCAATCGCCCTGACCACGGCAAACACCGGTGATGTCAGTTTTGCCGACTGGCTGGCTGCCGCACATGCCCTGGCCGGCCAGATGAAGGAGGCTGGCGTCAGGCCCGGACACCGGGTGATGCTGGTGGCCGAGAACTCGTTCACCGCCACTGCCGGACTGATAGCCGCAAGCCTTCTTGATGCCTGGTCGATCCCGGTCAATGCGCGGCTGTCTGCCGCTGAAATCGACCGTATCCGCGATCATGCGCAACCGGCTGCCACGCTGTTCACCCATGCCGTATCGGAGCCGGCGCTCCGGCATGCGCAGGCAGCTGAGGCGTTCGATGTATCGATTGGTGAAGAACCCGCCATGCTGTCATTCCATTCGGAGACTGAGGCGGAAACCTGCAGCGAGGATGCAGGCCAGGTGGCCACCCTGCTTTACACGACCGGCACCACCGGTGATCCCAAGGGCGTCATGCTGACCCATGCCAACCTGATCTACGGTGGCGAGACCTCTGCCTCCCATCGCGAAATTACCGCCGCCGACCATATATATGGCGTGCTGCCGCTGACCCATGTGTTCGGACTGTCATCGGTTTTCATGGCCGGGCTGGCGATGGGCGCCCGGCTTGAACTCGTGCCGCGCTTCGACGCCGGTGTTACATTTGCCGCCCTGCAGTCACGGGTGTCGATTTTCCCCGCCGTGCCGCAGATGCATGCATTGCTCATGGCGCATGCAAACCAGGCCGGACTGCAGCAGCTCAAGGCGGAGCGGCTCAGGTACATCTCATCCGGCGGCGCACCGCTTGACCTAGCCTGGAAACAGAAGGTGGAGGCGTTTTTCGGACTGCCGCTGTTCAACGGCTACGGCATGACTGAAGCCACCGCCGGGATCGCCGCAACCCGTCCCGGTGCCACCCGCGCGGACACATCGGTCGGCAAGATGCTGCCAGACCAGGAAGTGCGCATAAAGCAGGCCGGTCAGGACGGCATCGGGGAAATTGTCATTCGCGGGCCCAACATCATGGCCGGATACTACCGCAACCCAACCGCAACCGCTGAGGTCCTGGATTGCGACGGCTGGTTGCGCACCGGGGATCTGGGCTATCTTGATGACCAGGGCAATCTGCAGATCACCGGCCGTGCCAAGGAACTGATCATCCGGTCCGGCTTCAATGTCTACCCTTTGGAGGTGGAGGCCGCCTTGAACCAGCATCCCCAGGTGGTGCAGGCCGCGGTCATCGGGCACAGCGTAAACGGCAACGAGGACATTGTGGCCTTCATCCAGCCGCTTGCCGGCGGCGACCTGGCGCCGGACCATTTGAAAGACCATCTCAAAGACCGGCTTGCAGCCTACAAACATCCAACACGCTGGATCATATCGGACCAGTTGCCTGCCGCACCTTCCGGAAAGATACTCAAGGCCAGGCTGACCACAGTCTTTTCAGACGATCTGGCCGCAAACCGAAAGCAGTGACCTGCAGCTGGTCAGGTAAGCAAAAAGGCCTCCCCTGGCGGAAGGCCTTTTCAGGTCGCATTATCTGCAAATGCGAAATCAGTCGAGGTTTTCGCCGCTTGCCACCCAGCGCCCGAAGTTGGGCAGGTCTAGCGTTGCGCCGACACGGTCAAACTGTTTCATGTTGCCGCCGCCGAACGACCAGCTGGTGCCGACCATGATGGTGTGATCAAGGTAGTCTTCAGAATCGAGACCGCCCTCGCCGCCGCCACCACCGTTTGGATTGCCCGGAGCATCATCGTTCTCGAACCGTGCGCCGCGATACCCGACAAAGACCGGTGTGTCCCCGATGATCGGCAGGCCAGCCAGCACGGTGTCATACCGCACGCCCCATTCGAGAACGGTGTGGTCGTCCGGTTCGGTGTCCGCATCGCCATCGGCATAGGAAAACTCCAGCTCCAGCCGGGACGTTTCGCTCATGAACCAGCGTCCCACACCGCGGACGAAAACAGCGTCCCGGAACGTATCGTCCCGGTTTTGAGTGTTTGTCCGTTCGGCATCCAGATAACCGGCCTGGACATAGAAAGTGAAGTCGTCCACATACATTTGCGCTTCACCGCCGACATAGCGAAATTGCAGGCTGTCGGGACGGTCGTTGGCAGCACGGTTGCCATCGGCTGTGCCGGCACCCCAGCCACCGAACGCGCCGATAAGGCCCATGCCCGGATCAAGGAAACTCAGATGGGTCCCCATTTGGTAGGAATAGATGTAATTGTTGCCGGTCTCGTCCTCATAGGCATTGCCGGTGACCTCGATCTCCACATCCTGCTGGATCGAAAGACTGTCCCCAAGCGGCAGGCTCAAGCGGCCGCTGGTGCCGGAAACGAAATAGTCGTCATGCGACAAAACGTTTGCCGGGTTGGCGTTGGCAGGTGTGTAATCACTGACGAAGGAATATCCGTTCCAGGATTCCACTACGCCGGAGACCGCAAGTTCCATGGCCTGTTCATAGTTCATGTCGGTCGCGTTCGCGCTGCCGCTAACCCCGATACACGCCGCCGCCATGCAGCCAATAGCCGCACAATAGAGAGTTTTCATCTTGTCAGCCCCTGCCCCAGAAATGCCCGCACTGTTGATATCACATAACGTTAGATAGCCTGCCTAACGTGATATAACTGCCCAACTGCTAGCATGATTTTGGCGAAGGGTTAAAGCCAAAACGAACACTTTTTGACCACAATTTAAGGCCTTGTACGGACGGCCCCGGCCTGCGTTTCTCCGCCATGCCGCAGGCAGGCGATCGAGCGGGTTTCAGCGCCGGGTCATGACGACGATAAGTTCGGTTTAGAAAATCTCGATCAGTCCGGCAGCGCCCTGCCCGCCGCCGATGCACATGGTCACAACGGCCTTTTTGGCGCCGCGGCGCTTACCTTCCAGCAGCACATGACCGACCTGGCGCGCGCCCGTCATGCCATACGGATGCCCGATGGCGATCGACCCGCCGTTGACGTTCAGGATCTCATCGGGAATGCCCAGCGTATCGCGGCAGTACAGGACCTGCGACGCGAACGCCTCGTTCAACTCCCACAGGTCGATATCGTCCATCTTGTGGCCGGTACGCTCCAGCAGGCGGGGCACTGCGAACACCGGACCGATGCCCATTTCGTCGGGCTCGCAACCAGCAACTGTAAACCCCCTGAACGCACCCAGTGGTTCCAGGCCCTTGCGCTCGGCTTCCTTTGCTTCCATCACCACCAGGCAGGCAGCCCCGTCGGAAAGCTGCGAGGCGTTGCCGGCGGTGATGTACTTGCCCTCGCCGCGCTCCTCGATCCGCGCGATCACATCGGATTTCAGGGCCTCCAAGGCCGCCTTGAACTCGGCGCTGTTGGGCTGAGCCGCCCCCAGCGCCTCCAGCATCCTCAAGTTCTCGATCTCGAACGCGATGGCCTCGGGTCCCTCGGCGCCCCGCGAGATCCCGTTCTCCATAAGGTCGGAGGGCAGCGGCCAAGTGTCCGCCTCCTTGTCCGCCGGCGGCGTGAAGCCAAACATGCGCGCCGTGGACAGGTAGAGCCCCATCTGCCGGTTGGCCATGTCGAGCGCCTCGGCGATCTTCTCCATTTGACCCTCCTGCTGCGAGGCCTCGCGCACGGCGACCATGTTCTCGAGGAAGGTGCTGACCGCCACCTCGCCACCGCCGAGATCGGGTGCGACGTCGGGCAGGTCGATCTCCAGGCCGTCGCGGGCGAAGTCGAACATGTGGTTGATGAACTCGAACTCGCCAACGTTCTGCCCCAGATCGACGATCTGGTTCTGCTTCCCGGTGCGGTCCTTCTCTTCGATCTTGGCATACTGCGCGCTGAGTTCGGAGAGCTTCGGGCGGTAGGGGAAAAACTCGTCGTGGGAGTAGCGCGAGCGGCGCTTGGCGTGCTCCTCGACACCGAACGCGATGACCGCATCGGAGTCATTGACGATAAACGTCGGCATGCTGCGCGCCAGCTCGGGGCGGAACATCACATCAAGCAACCATTCCGTCGCGCTGATCTTGACCTTCTCCGCATCGCCGGGCTCGCCGACCAGCAGTTTCATGCTGCGCTTGGAGTGGTAGCGCAGCAGCTTGACACGGGCGAAGGCCTCCATCGGTTTGACTCGGCCGCCCTGTTGGATCGGCAGGCCTTTGAACATCTCGACGATCTCCTCGTCCCAGCGCTCGTAGCTCGGGACCTCACCCTCGGCCTTGGCCGCGAAGGCGGTCGCCAGCAGGGTTGCGAAGACTAGCAGCAGCTGTCGGATTGGGATAGCGGGTCGGTTCATGCGGGTTCCGGGTTGTCGTTCTCTGTCAATTAACACCGGCGCCCTCAAAACTCTTCATTGAAGCGATGCTTGTGGTCTGAAAATGTTGATGTGTCCCATGATTGCTATCATGATCCCAGGCCAGATTCCGACAATCTCCCAGAACGCCCGTGGAACCAATATACTAAAAACTAACTAAAACTAAAACTAACTAAACTAACTAAGTAAACTTCTTATTGCATTGAGCAGGACAACGTCCGGAAGGTCCCAGTCTTGTTAAATCGCACCGAAAGGTTG